>JAKAYQ010000111.1 GCA_021826725.1 Actinomycetes bacterium | reverse complement strand
TCGGCAGGCTGACCGGTCCGAGCGGTGGCCGGCCGGGCCCGGCCGGTCACCGCCATGCCGGACTGGCGTGGTCGCCGCAGGGCTGGCCCTTCCGGACGACCGATTGGCTGGCGTGCCCCGATTGGCTGGCGTGCCCCGATTGGCTGGCGTGCCCCGATTGGCTGGCGTGCCCCGATTGGCTGACGTGCCGTCCGTCGGCGCTGCGCCCGGCCCGTCAGTTGCCGGTGAACCGGGGCGGTCGCTTCTCGATGAATGCCGTCGTCGCCTCCATGAGGTCGGCGGACTGGAGCATTCCGGCGTTCCACGTGGCGACGTAGTCGAGCCCCTCAGCGACGGTGCGGTCCGCACATGCCTGCAGGACGGCCGTCGTCCCTTGCACGGTGAGCGGAGAGCTCGCTGCGATCTCGCTGGCGAGGGTGGTCGCGGCGGTCTCCAAGCTGGCGGCGTCGGCGTGAACGTCGTTCACCAGGCCGATCCGCCAGGCTCGCGCGGCGTCGATGTCCTTGCCGGTATGGACCAGCTCGGCAACGTGCCCCGCTCCGATCAGGCGGGGCAGCCGCTGCAGGGTGCCGAGGTCGGCCACGATGGCGACCTTCGTCTCGCGCACCGAGAACACGGCGTCGGCGCTGGCGATGCGAATGTCGCAGGCGGTGATGCGGTCGATGCCGCCACGACGACGGAGCGCAGGTCGTCGTCGGCGGCGATCTCGGCACACACCTCGGGGAGCTGTTCGAAGAAGGCGCGGCACATGGCGTTGAGGGCGGACGGACGGTCCAGCCACACTCGTGCCACGTGGCCGTCACGCTCCAGGCTGACGACTCGGTCGGTGGGCGTTCCGGCACCCTAGCGACGCGCCGGGGCGGAACGCGTCGGTCGAGCACCGTTCGCAACCAAGCCCCGCCCTTCAGCGCTGGTCCAGTACCCCCGCGACCAAGCCTCGCTCCGATGCCGCACGGGCGCCGACCCCGAGGACCCGGACGAAACCCTCCGAGTCCTTGTGGTCGAACGCGTCAGATCGGCTCATCGACGCCGCCTCCTCGACGTAGAGCGAGTGCGGCGCGTCCGAAACCGACACGAAGGAGACGGCGCCCTTGTACAGCTCTACCGTGACCGTGCCAGTCACGAGCTCGGCTACGGAGCTAGCCAATTCCTGTGCCAAGCGCGAAGCAAGGTCCTCGCCGTAACCCTGATAGATCTGCTCCGCCAGGAAGGTGGCATTCGTGTCGAAGAGCCGCCGGGCCCGCCGGTCGAGGATCAGCTGGAGCAGGAAATCGTATGCAGTCCCGAGGAGCTCCAGGCCCGGGGCCTCGTACACGCCGCGCGACTTCACTCCCACAAACCGGTTCTCCACGAGGTGCAAATTGATGCCGATCCCGTGCCGGCCACCGATCTCGTTTGCCGCCTCGAACGCGCTCGCAGCGTCGAGCATGGCCACACCCGCGATGCCGACGGGCCGGCCGGATTCAAAACGCACCGCGACCCGCTCCGGGTGGTCAGGTGCCTCGGTCGGGCGCACCCCCATCTCCGGTTCGACGAAGCTCGCCGGGGTATCGAGCGACTCGAGCTCTCCGGCCTCGTGGGTCAGACCCAGCAAGTTCGCGTCGGTGGAGTACAGCGACCGGCTCGGAGGCTTGATAGGCAAACCGTTGTCGGTGCAGTACCGGATCATCTCCTCGCGGCCGCCGAACGCGTCCAAGAACGCCTGGTCGCGCCATGGCGCGTACACCTCGATCGACGGCGCCAGCATATTGGTCGCCAGCTGGAACCGGACCTGATCGTTGCCCCGCCCCGTGCTTCCGTGGCTCAGTACAGTCACGCCCGCCGCCATCGCAGACGGCAGGATGCCCCGTACCGTGACGTAGCGAGCCAGAGGGGTGGTGTTCCAATATCCGCCCTCATAGCGCGCCTGGGCCTGAACAGCTCGGAGGCCGGCCTCACCCATCTCCGCACGCAGCGGGACGACGTGGGCCTCAGCGGCACCACAGGCACGCATGCGCTCCGCCACTTGCCCCAGGTCGGTCTCGTCGGTCTGGCCAAGGTCGGCGGTGTAGCAGACCACGCGCACGCCCTGCTCGCTCAGCCAGTGCGTGATGGTGCAACTGTCGAGACCGCCAGACGCGCAGAAGGCGACGGTCTCACCCCGTAGATCCGAAACGTTCACGGTCCCTCTCGGTGACAGGGGCAACGGCGGCAACCCAATCGACGTCATCAGGCACCCACCTCGCCCGACAGGGGCATGGCGACGGCCCGGCCAACCTTGCGGCGACACGGTCGCTCCGGCTACCGCCGGCACGCAGCCATGGGCGTCCGCACGCGTTCCGGACCACGGTCAGACTAGCCGCGGCACCCACCCACACCGGCACCGACCCACCTCGGCACACCCCGCCTCGCCCAGGCGCACCCGGTTCGCTCAGGCGACCAGACGAACCTGCCCCGGCCCGGCCGCCTTGGCCACGTACATCGCCCGGTCCGCCCGTATGAGAAAGGCATCGAAGTCATCGGTGGGTTCGCTCAGTGCAATGCCGACACTGGCCGTCAACGCCAGCTCGGTGGTGCGGACGAGCACCGGCTCGGCGAAACAGTCGATGATACGGGCAGCCACTGCCTCCGCCTCATCCGTTGAAGACACCGACGGGAGCAGCACGGCGAACTCGTCGCCACCCGGGCGCGCTGGCAGGTCGCTTTGGCGAACGCCAGCGCTCAAACGCCGGGCCACTTCGACCAGAACCTCGTCGCCGGCGGCGCGCCCGAACCGGTCGTTGATCTCAGAGAAGCGGTCGAGGTCCAGGTACAGCATGCCGATCGATTCGCCATCGCGCTGGGCACCGGCCATCGCCTGCTGACCAAGGACACGCAGCAGGTTCATGTTGGGCAATCCCGTCAACTGATCGTGCAGTGCCTGATGACTGACCTCATTCGCCAGGAGCAGCCGGTCGAGCACCAGCGCTGCAGCGTCGGCCAGACCGACAAGCGCATCGAGATCTGCCAGGCTCCGCAACGGAGCTCGGAGGACGTCGTCCCGGCACTCCGACAGCGCCCCGCCAGGACCCCGATGCACGAGGTCGGCAGCCGCCACCCGCACACCCTCGGCAGCCGCCGAGGATGTGGGTAGAACGTGGTCGGGCTCCGCGTCGACAACGAGCACCCCGAAGCACCGGGACCGAGACACAAGAGGCACCACTGCACCTGTGTCGATGCCGGCGATCCGGCAGAGATCTTCGACGACCGGTTCGGTGATCCGAGAACGCAGCGAGATCGGCTGGCCGGACCGGGCGAGCCGCTCGACGAACGATCGGCAGGCGACGACCGGCAGGGTCTCGGCGCGCAGCGATGCGCGTGACGTATTTCGCGCCAGCTCCACCAAACGATTGTCATCCTCGGCCCACTCCAGCACCACTGCCCGACTACACCCCAAGACAGCCGGTGCTGCGTCGGCGAGGATGCGCGCCAGGTCGGACTTCCGCTTGACCCCTGCGAGCTCGGTAAGCAACAGCACGAGTGCTCCCGCTGCCTTCGACCGGAACCGGGCCTCCACCATGCATGCCGCCGTTCGCACCGCGATCGAGGCCAACGCGGCAAACGGGGCGATGGAGCCCGCACCACCAGGGCCACCAGAGCCACCAGAGCCATCTGCTCCAGGGCTTCGCGCCGGTCCACGTCCGACGGCCCCCACCACCGCATCAGACCCCACCGCCGGTCGCTCCACGGCCAGGATCCCCGGTGATGCCGGGAACCCGTCGATGCCGGTGACGAGCCAGTCCTGCGGGTTCTTGACCGTCGGGTCCCGAAGTGCCGATCCGATGCAGCGCGCCTGGTCGTCGTCGAGCCCCACGGCAAAGACACGGGGCGCCTTGTCCCCAGGCAGCTGCACGGTCAACAGACCCTGGCGAGCACCTGCCGCACCTGTCGCACCGGTCACCACCTCAGCCAGCGTGCGGTCGAGGTCGTCGGGAGATGCCAGAGACACCGCGACATCGTGCAGAACGTCATCGCGCCCGCCGACCCCCATGCCGGTGCCGGCATGGGGCACGCTGGCGTGGCTGCCCCACGCGAGGTGGAACCGGCATCGCTGTGCGCCGTTGGCCTGGCACTCGACCTCATTCAAGCTCGTCCACGCCAGACCGAACACCGTTGGTACCGCTGACAGGAGACCTGCCGCATACCGGCACAGCAGGCCATCAGACACCAGCGGCGCCCGGATGGCCAGCGTCAGGACCGCGGTGTCGCCCCGGCCCTCTTCAACGGTCAGGTCCACCACAGCGGTCTCCGCGGCAGCCGTGTCCGCCACCAGGGCGAGCGCGTCAGCCGGCGTCCCCAAGGTCCGCATGAGATCGACGACCGGCGCCATGTGAGGCTGCCCGAACACCCCGGCGCCGGCACGCCTGACCACCTCCGGATCGCCCACCGTCTCCACGACCACCTCGAGCAAGGCGTTCACCTGTCGGAACACCGTCCACGACTCCGGGGCAACCTGCTCCACACGCTCCCGCCGAGCCGCCACGGCAGCCAGGACTGCGTCGACTCCGGCGATGCCGACTTCGGCCTCGACGTGGTTCAGCACGACAGCGACGACGTTTCGGGCGACGATCGAACCCTCGGCGGGCCGGTCACTGGACGCATCTCCAATGGGATCCGTCGCCAGCCGCTGGTCGGGGTCGAGGCCGCATCCCCCGGCGGTGCCGCACGATTCTTGCTCCACCTGCGAGGCAAGCACTCGTGCCACCAGAGGCTCCCACGAGGGCGCGACTGGACGAGGCTCACGCATGTGCCAAATGTCGGCGTTCCGCAGGACCACCTTGAGCGCAGCGGATCGCTGTTCTCGGCTTTCGGCACCGCGTCACCCACCAGTCCCTGAAGCCACCACCACCCACCAGCCGCGCAAGCGTGATCAGCCCCTCACGCCGCGAACAGCGGCCACCGGCCACCGCTCACCAGCCACCGCTCAGCGGCCACCGCTCGCCGGCCACCGCTCGCCGGCCACCGCTCGCCGCTCGCCGGCCACCGGCCACCGGCCACCGCTCAGCGGCCACCGCTCGCCGGCCACCCGCCACCGGCCACCCGCCACCGGCCACCGGCCACCCGCCACCCGCCACCGGCCAGTCAGAACTCGGCCAGGCGGTGGTTCCGGACCTGGACATCGAACACGAACCGCACCAATCGCTTGCACACGGCCTCAGGAACGTTGTCGAAAACCAGGCGTGCGGTGGACTCCTCGATCACCTCGAGCACGTTGCAGTCGACCTCGAGCGGTCCCGTCGGCAGCCAGAGCGTCAGCCGGACCGCCTCGCCCTCCTCGACGGGACCCGCCAGCTTGATCCGGGCCCCTCCACCGGACAGATCGACGGTGGTGCTGCGAAACGCCCTCCCGCCGTGGCTGGCATCGACCACGATCTCGACGGGAACCGTCACCCGCGCTCGCACCCACTCCCTCCGCTGAAGGTGCTCGAGCTCGCCACGAGCAGTAACGGCAAGGACGACGGGCAAGGGCCGATCGATGAGCACCCGAACTGTGCCGGGCAGCCGAACCATGGCTTCCGTGGCTCCGAGCTCGACCAGGACGGGACGCCCGGCCAACGCCACCGCTCTCGGATCACGGGTCTCGCAGCGCAGCACGTTGTCGAGATTCGAGACGACGGCAACTTCGATCCAGTCCTCGCCCACCCAGGGCGAACGGGCGCCAGGACCGGCCTGCACCGCGCTCGGCCCCGTCGTACTCGACCTACCGGCGAGCACGCCACCGGGTACGGCCGCGATCCCCCCATCGCTCCGCCCACGACCGGCGACAACCCCTGCACCGTCGGTTGGTCGGAGCCGCGCCCACCGGCCTACCAGCGCACCCAACTCGTGCCCTTCCAACCGGATCACCTCGATCGTGCGGGCCATGCCGGACCCCGCCAGACGCCCGGCCCGTGCGGGACCGGCTCTACGACGCTACCGCCCCCGCCCCACACCATCTCGGGACTCCGTTCGCCACAACCCACCTCTTCGTTCCACACCTCGCCCACCAGCCCACCAGCCCACCAGCCCACCAGCCCACCAGCCCTCACGCCACCAGCCCTCACGCCACCATCGAGGAGGTCGGGCGCCGATGCACGCTCCCTGATGCCCGAACCACCGCCGGCAGGGTAAAGACGAACGCCAGCAATCGCGCCACCGCGACATAGAGCTCGTGAGGGACGAACGCATCGATCTCGCAAGCGGCGTACAGCGCTCGGGCCAGCGGCGGGTCCTCCACGACTGGCACGGCGTGGCGATGGGCTTCCTCGCGGATCCGGGCAGCCACCTCATCTGCCCCCTTGGCCACCACCCGCGGGGCCTGTCCGAGCCCGGGCTCGTAGCGCAGCGCCACGGCGTAGTGGGTGGGGTTGGTGACCACCAGGTCGGCGCCGGCGATCGCCGCCATCATCCGCATCCGGCTCATCGCCCGCTGCTTGCGACGGATCGCCCCTTTCAGCAGCGGGTCGCCCTCCTGGCTGCGCGACTCCTCCTTCACCTCCTGCTTGGTCATCTTCATGTCCCGGTTCGTCCGGTGCCGCTGGTAGGCGTAGTCGCCGGCGGCGATGACGAGGCCGGCAGCCGCCACGTCCCGCACCATTCCCAGGATCCGGCCCCCGGTGTAGGCGATGATCGGCGCCATGCCCGTCGGCTGGGCGACAATGAGCTCGCGCACCATGCCGTTCACGACTTGGTAGGCGAGCACGCCCACCAGCGTGAGCTTCATGACCTCCTTGGCCAGCTGCCACAGGGTTGCCGGGGAGAACAGCCGCTTGATGCCTGCGAGCGGGCTCAGTCGCGAGAGCTTGGGGGCTGCCGCCTTGGTAGCGACGACGAACCCGACCTGGGCCACGGTGGCGAACAGCGCCAATGCCGCGACCATCCCGAGGACCGGCAGCATCACGAACGCAGCCTGGGCCAGACCGGACTCGAAGACGGCAAGGGCTCCGGGCACGGTCGGGTTCGCCATCACATGCGATGCCTGGGCGAACACGCCTTCCACCCGGGCCGTTGCGCTGCGCAGCAGGGTGGGCAGCGCCGAGGTCACGGCCAAGAGCGACAGCCATCCGGCCAGCTCGGGCGTCTTGGCGATCTTGCCGTCCTGGCGGGACTCGCGCTTGCGCTTGGCGGTTGGCTTCTCGGTACGGTCGTCACGTTGGCCGGCCATCGACGGTGGTCCCAGACCTCAGTGCAGCCCGAGCAACAGGTGCCCGTCCTGCAGGGCCCGGTCGACGAGCTGGGTGAGGTAGCCGGGCACGACGCGGATGGCGAACGCCGACATCACCAACGCCAGCAGGATCTGCAAGGGCATGCCCAACCACCAGGCATTCAGCTGCGGCGCCGCCTTCGCCAGGAGGGCAAGGGCAATCTGCGTGCAGAACAGCACGGCCATGATCGGCGCGGCGATCTCGAGCGACGCCGTGAAGAACGTCGCCAGGTCGGCGACGAGCACGTTGGCGAGCTGCCCGCCACCTCCGGCGGTGATGCTTCGCGTGGCGAACGACGACTCGAACCCCCGAACCAGCATCAGCTCGCCGTTGCTCACGAACAAGCTGAGGATCGCCACCTGGTCGTAGAGCTGCCCGATGAGCGGCAGCTGGTTCTGCGACAGGGGATCCATCGCCGGGGGCGGGTTGATGCCGCCGAGCAGGTCCACCATCGACCCGGCCGACCCGATGGTGGCGACCAGGATCCGGACCACGAACCCGAGCGCCACCCCGGCCAGGATCTGCATGACGATGGCCCCGATCAGCGCGGGCGTGGTCGTCGGCACACCCGCTGCCACCACGAGCGGTGCCGACAGGATGGCGAACCCCCCGGCGATACCCACGATCACCGTGCGCGGCACGCTCTGCAGGCTCGAGAACGGCGGGACCACCGCCAGCCAGGCCGCCGAGCGGACGAAGGCCAGCAGGAAGCCGATCAGCCAGGTGGGATCGAGAGAGACCTGCATCGCTGCCCGTTCAGCTCCCCACCAGCGTGGTCACGTGCCCGAAGAGCTGCTGGACATAACCGATGAACTGGGAGAGCATCCAGTGGCCGGAGAACAGCAGGACCAGGGCGATGGCCGCCAGCTTCGGCACGAAGGTCAGGGTCACCTCCTGGAGCTGGGTCACCGACTGGAACAGCGATACCGTCAGCCCGACGACCAGGCTGGCCAGCAGGATGGGGGCCGCCAGCTTGGCGCCCATCAGCAAGGCCTGCGTTGCCAGGTGCGTCACCTCGACGTCGGTCACCGGAAGCTCACCACCAGCGAGTGGGTGACGAGCACCCACCCGTTCACCATCACGAACAGCAGCAGCTTGAACGGCAGCGACACCAGGGTCGGCGGCAGCATGACCACCCCGATCGACATCAGAGCCGACGCCACCACCAGGTCGATGATCAAGAACGGCACGAAGACGACGAAGCCGATGATGAACGCGCTCTTGAGCTGCGACAGCAGGAACGCCGGGATGAGGGCGGCCATCGACACGTCCTGTGGCTTCGCCGGGTGCTCGTGGTCGACGTTGGTCGTCAGAGCGATCTCGCTCGCCCCGGTCTGTTTCAGCATCCACGACCGCAGCGGGACCTCGGCTTCCCGGTAGGCGACGGTGGCGCTCTCCTTGCCGTGGAGGTAGGGCTGTACCGCCACCGTGTTGATCTGCTTCAGCGTCGGCATCATCAGGAACAAGCTGAGGAACAGCGCCAGGCCGGCCAGCACCTGGTTGGGTGGCGTGGTCTGCAGCCCCAGGGCATTGCGGGTCAGGCTGAGCACGATCACGATCCGCGTGAACCCCGTCAGCAGGATCAGCAGCGACGGCGCGACCGCCAGCAGCGAGATGCCGAGGATGACGAGCAGGCTCTCCGACGGCTTGCCCAGGGAATTCCCGAGGTTGACCGTGATCGAGGAGCCGGCGGCGATCAGGTGGCCCATCACGCCGCTCCCCGCGCGCCGCATGCCGACCCGATGGGCTCCGGGGCCGAACGGCTCCGGATCGGCCGGGCGCGACGGCATCCCAGGGTCCAACACTGCATGAGGGAACCGGAACGACTTCGGACCGGCCCTGGACAACGCCGCTTCGGGGTCCTGCACCGCACGTGCGAGCCCGAGCACACCCGGACCGAGCCAGCGCGACGCGCTGCCGGCAATGTGGTCCCTGAGTGCCGGTTCGCCACGGGCACGCGCGGGCCCGAAGCAGGGCGCGCCGCGACGCGGGCGCTCGACATCGACATGGACTGTCCTCTCGCGACTGGCAGGAGTCCTGCCACCGAGTCAGGCTCGGCGGACGGTGCGCTCCCGCAAATGCTCGATGGCCGACGTCCATGTCGGTGCGGGGCGAGCCCCGCGGGTCGTGGCACGAGCGGATCCCTTGCCCGTGCCGGAACGATGGAGCGAGATCCTGCCGGGCGTCGGCCCGGTCGCGCCGGAAACGGGCCTACCCGCCCGGTTGGACCGGCCCAGCGCGCCCGTGGACATGCCGCCGGACGCGATCTTGGGGACACCGCCAGACGAACCCCCGGGGACATCGCCGTGCGCACCGCCAGGCGCTGCAGACGTGGCACTGTGCCGAGCGGCTTCGGTCCGGGAGACCTTCGGGCCCTCCGCGGTCACCATCTCGATGACGTGCGACCGTCGCCGCATCGGCTTCGCCGCACGGGCACGACCGGCGACGGCGAGACCTGACGTTCCTGGTGCTGCAGACGGCATCGACGGAACCGCAGACACGCCAGGCGTTCCTGACGCCCGGGCCGTCACGCCGGACGGCATAGCCGCCCGAGCGCTCGCCACCCGGCTCGCCAGCCGGCCGACGGTCCCACTCAACGACCCCGCCAGCACGCCGATCGAGGCGGAGCCCGATACCGCCCCGCTTCCCTGCCGGTCGGCGGCGGCAGCGACAAGCTCCGCGTCGGTCTCGCCCAGCCGGCGGATGGCGCTCGGCGTCACGCCCAGCAGGTAGGCACGGCCGGCGACCTCCACGACAGCCACAGACACGCCCTTGCCGAGGGTCTGGCGGCCAAGCACGGTGACCACACCTCGCCGGCGACCACCGACCGCCCCTGCCACACCACCGGTGGATCGACCCCGAACGAAGCGGGATCCCACCAGGACCACCACGACGATGACACCCAAACCCAGTACCACCTGCAGCAACAGGCTGCCGGCCGACACCGTCGACGCGCCCGCGGTGCTCACACCGCTGTGCCCCACACCCGGGCGCCCAGCACCGGCGCTCCCTACACGTGCCGCCCCAGCGCCACCGGCATGCACCACACGTGCCGCACCGGCGCCCGCCGCGGATCCACCAGCCGAGTGCACGGCGCTCGATGCTCCAACGCTCGAGCCTCCAACGCTCGAGGCTGCCACGCTCCCGTGGACAGCTGCGGCAAGGCGAGCACCCCCACCGGAGCCCGCCACGTGACCGCCGGCGGTCGCTGCCGCGACGCCGTGGGCGTGAGATCGG
>JAKAYQ010000110.1 GCA_021826725.1 Actinomycetes bacterium | reverse complement strand
CGTCCGCCGGGCGCTCGGTCAGGTCATCGGCGAGGCGCCGCGGCGCGGCGCCTGAAGGTCTGCTCGCGACGACCCGAAACAGGCTCCGGAGCACGCACCGGGCGGCCGGTCCGGACGCGGCGGCTCCCCGCAGCTCAGCGCAGCGGTCACAGGCGCCGGAGCACAGTCACGACCTTGCCGTAGACGGTGACCTCGCCTGCCGCAAAGGGCATCGGCTGCAAGCGTTCGTTGGCTGGGAGCAAGGTGACGGTGCCACCCTGGCGGGTGTACGTCTTGACGGTGGCCTCGTCGCCGGGGATGCCGGCCACCACGATGTCGCCGTTGTCGGCCGTGGGCTGCTGGCGCACGACCACGAAATCGCCGTCGAGGATGCCCGCCTCGACCATGGAGTCTCCCCGGACGCGCAGCATGAAAACCGATCCGGTGCCAGTGAACTCCGCAGGCAACGGCAGGAGGTCCTCGATCTGCTCGTCGGCGATCACGCCCGTGCCGGCGGCGACCGAGCCGAGGAGCGGAACGTGGCGCACCGGGCTGGTCGGCATGTCCACCCCGGCATCGGAGTCGTGACGCACTTCGATCGCGCGGGGCTTCGTCGGGTCGCGCCGGAGATAGCCCTCGCGCTCCAGGACGGCAAGATGGGCATGGACGGTCGATGTGGACTGGAGCCCGACCGCCTCGCCGATCTCGCGCACCGACGGGGGATACCCCCGAGCCCGGACGCTGCCGGCGATGTACTCGAGGATCTGTCGCCGCTTGGCGGAGAGCACCTGCGCCACCACGTCTGCCTCCTCGCCGGCGCCCGCGGGTGCCGCCCGTCGCCAGTGGTCCCGTCCGGCTCGCTGGCGTGCGAATGTGTGTTCGCCATACCCTACTGACAGACAGCACCGCAGGCAAACATCTGTTCGGTGTGAAGCCGCTGGCGAGCGGCCGGTCCCTGCCGGCGACCTGGGCGGCAGGTCGGGCGGCTGTGTGGGAGGCGGGTCGGGCGGCTGTGTGGACGGCGCGCCGGGTGGCGGGTTGGGTTGTGGGTCGGGCGGCTGTGTGGACGGCGCGCCGGGTGGCGGGTTGGGTTGTGGGTCGGGCGGCTGTGTGGACGGCGCGCCGGGTGGCGAGCCAGACGGCTGCGGGGCGGCGGCGTGAGCGGTGCGTCGACGGTCGCATGCGCCGGGTCCAGGTGACATCCCCCCCCGGGTGCCCGAGGTGATGGAGGTGTCCGGCTCCGGGCAGCGGGTGGACTGGGCTCCGGTGATACACCCATCGGGCAGAGTGCCGGCATGACAGCGTATGGACGTGGCTCCGATGGTGTGCGAACCGGTTGGCGGGTGGAGTCGCCGTCATCGGGCTGGCGTTTTCCCGGGTCGGCGAGAACGGGCCATTCGGGCCTTGACACGAACATGCGTTCGTGTTGGGATGGCGATATGGCGAACGTGCGTTCGACTGTGACGGTTGGGAACGCTCCCGGACCCGAGCGGGGATGGATCGCGGATGAGGCTGCCGTCGCCGATGGTGGGTGCCTGCTCGCAGGCGGGGAGCGGAACCGGTGCCGGGTCCCCGTGGAGGACGCCCGTCCGACGTTCCGGCCCGTTCACCCGAGCGGGCACGGCAGGCCCGGGCGACCGGGGGGCGCTCCCCATCATGGTGCGGTGCGCACGGCGCATCGGCGGGCACTCCCGCGGTACCGGCACCAGGTCGTTCTGCGGCGGCAGCGCCTTCGTCGCACGCTCGGTGGTGTAGCTGTGGCGGGGGCCCTGGGCCTGCTTGCAGCACCGATCTGGGGTCATCCGACAGCGGTTGGCGGCATACCGGCCTCGCCGGCGGTGGCCACGTTTCCCAGGGTCTACGTGGTGCAGCGGGGCGACACGCTGCGCTCGATCTCGTTGCGGGTCGACGGCGGGCGGAACGAGCGTGCTGTCGCTACTGACCTTCGCGCCCAACTCAACGGTGCCCCATTGGCGCCGGGCGTGCGGCTCGTCCTGCCCTGAGTGCCGGCGGCGGTCGACCACCGGTGGTACGGGTCCAAGGGCTGATGGCAGTACCGTGTGCTCGTGCGCTGCCCATGGTGCTCCAACCTCGACGACAGGGTGGTCGACACCCGGCTTGCCGAGGACGGCGGCGCCATCCGACGTCGGCGGGAGTGCTCGGCCTGCGGTCGGCGCTACACCACCTATGAGCGTCTGGAACAGGCTCCGCTGTGGGTAACCAAGCGGGGAGGCGTGCGCGAGCCCTTCGATCGGACGAAGGTAGTCGCCGGGGCGCGGGCTGCAGCAAAGAACCGGCCGGTCGATGACGACGCCCTGAATGCCTTGGCCCAGGAGGTGGAAGACGCCTTGCGCGGTGAGTCGGAAGTCACCAGCCAGCAGGTCGGTGTCGCTGTTCTCGAGCGGCTCAGACAGCTCGACGAGGTCTCCTACCTGCGCTTCGCATCGGTGTACAAGGGATTCGAGGACATCGAGGATTTCGAGCGCGAGGTCGGGTTGCTGACCAAGACCACCGAGCCGAAGCGCAAAGGCTGACCGGGTGGCCGACCTGCTCGACGGGACGCCCCCGCGGGCCCTTGCGGTCTACGCCCATCCCGATGACGCCGAGGTCTCGTGCGGCGGCACCCTGGCTCGCTGGGTTCGGGCAGGGTCGGAGGTCCACTTGGTGGTCTGCACAATGGGGGAGAAGGGCACCGTGGACCCCGACGCCGACCCGGTCGCGTTGCGGGGTCGGCGAGCCGAGGAGGTGGCTGCGGCGGCGGCGGTGCTGGGCCTCGCCGGATGCTCGTCGCTGGGATATCCCGATGGCGAGCTCGAGGATGGGGCCGGCTTGCGGGCGTCGTTGGTCCGCACTGTCCGCGCTCTGCGGCCGCACACGGTGCTGTGCCCCGACCCGACGGTCATGATCTTCGGCGAGCAGTACGTCAACCATCGCGACCATCGCATAGTGGGCGCAGTCACCTTGGACGCCGTTGCTCCTGCAGCGGCTCGGCCGCTGTACTTCCCGGCAGATGGGCCGCCGCACCAGGTGAGCGAGGTCCTCCTGTCGGGCACGCTCGAACCGTCGGTCTGGGTCGACATCGCTGCGACGCTCGACGACAAGGTCGCCGCCGTCGCGTGCCACCGCAGCCAATTCGCCGACAGCGGTGACTGGGCGACGGCAGCGGTGGGCGCCAGGGCGAAAGAGGAGGGCCGGCGAGCCGGTATCGCCTGCGCAGAGGCGTTCCGCCGGATCCGGTTGGGTGCCTGAGCCCGCGTTTCGGGCCACTGCTCCCCCCGAGGGGTGGGTGGACGCAGCGACCGCTCCGTGCACCATCCTCCATCTCGACATGGATGCGTTCTTCGCCGCGGTCGAGGTGCTCGACGATCCGTCCCTGGTGGGGCGACCCGTGATCGTGGGCGGCTCGGGTCCCCGTGGCGTCGTCGCGTCGTGCACCTACGAGGCGCGTGCCTGGGGCGTGCGCTCGGCCATGTCCTCCGTGGAAGCCCGCCGCCGATGCCCGGCGGCGGTCTTCCGGCCCGGCCGCCACGCCCGCTACGCGGAGGTGAGCGCCCAGCTGGGTGTGCTGCTTCGATCTGCGTCGCCGCTCGTCGAGCCGATCGGTCTCGACGAAGCGTTCCTCGACGTCTCCGGCGCCCGGCGCCGGCTCGGCCCACCCGTGGTCATCGCCCGGCAGCTACGCGACCGTGTCCAGGCGGAGATCGGCCTCACTTGCGCGGTTGGCGTGGCGCGGACGAAGTCCGTGGCCAAGCTCGCCTCGCGTCGAGCCAAAGCCGTGGCTCCTGCAGATCGGGGAGGCGGCGACGGGATCGTCGTCGTCCTGCCCGAGGACGAAGCCGGGTTCCTCGGTCCGCTGCCTGTCGGTGCCCTGTGGGGTGTCGGGCCGGCTACCGCCACACGGCTCGCCGGTGTCGGAGTGACGACGGTCGGCGAGTTGGCGTGCCTGCCCGAGAGCGCGCTGCGACGGCTGGTGGGCCAGGCCGCCGCCGTGCATCTCGCTGCGCTCGCCAGTGGTCGTGACACCGACCCCGTCCGGCCGGGCCGGCCGGTGCGCTCCATCGGCCGAGAGACCACCTTCGCGGCAGACCTCCGTGCCCCCGGGGCGCTGGCGGGGCATCTGGCCGAGTTGGCCACCGACGTCGGTCAACGACTTGCGGCGCGAGCCCTGGCGGGGCGCTCGGTGACCGTCAAGGTCCGGTTCGGCGACCGCCGGACCATCACCCGCTCGGTGACTGTCGACACGCCCGTCGACGGGCCGCACCAAGTCCTGGCGGCTGCGCGGCCCCTCGTGGCCCACGTCGACGTGAGCGCCGGGATCCGGTTGCTCGGTGTCAGCGTGTCCCAACTCCGGCCTGTCTCCGAGCGTGTGCAGCAGCTCTCGCTCGGTGGTGACGGGTGGGGGCTGGCTGGCACGACGCCCGCCGAGCCCGGTTTCGCACGACGACCTGATCACACCCAGGGGGCGGGCGACCTCCCAGCGGGAAGCGGCGGACAGTGGAGCGGAGCGCCGCCCGGAGACCGGTGGAGGCTGGTCGACAGCGCGGTCGTTGCCCTCCGCGAGCGCTTCGGACCCGGCGCCGTCGTGCCGGCCGTCGTGATCGGGACCCCGCCCGGAGAAGATGCGCACCGATCCGATGCTCGCTGACGTTGTCAGTGGTCCCACCCTGCGCGAAGATTGGTAGTGCGTCGGGGCTGCCATCGCCCGGCGCGAAGGGAGCGATGGTGCCGCTGTCAGAGCACGAGCAGCGGGTGCTCCACGAGATGGAGCAGACCCTCTACCGCCACGACCCACGGTTCGCCTCTCGCGTTCGTGACGAGAGCGTGTACCGCTTCGCGGGGCGCAACCTGCGCTGGTCGGTCGTCGGGTTCGTGGCCGGCCTCGCCATCATGCTGGCGTTCTTCACGACGTCGGTCCTCGTCGGCTTCGTTGGAGTGGCATTGATGTTCGCCTCGTCCGTCGGCGTGGCCATCAACCTGAAGCGGATGGGTAAAGCTGGCATGGCCGACCTCAGCCGGACCGTTCACGCCGATGGGATCGGCCAGACCCTCGGCCGGACCGGGACACGGCTGCGCAAGCGGTTCCGCCCGGGTCCCTGAGCGCGTCGCTGCTCGCCGCCGCCGAAGGGCGCCAGGCCGGCCGGTCGTCGGCCGGTTCGTGCCTTGCCGTCGACATCGGCGGCACCAAGGTGGCGGCTGGTCTCGTCGACGAGCGCGGCCAGGTGCAGATCGAACGGAAGGTGCCCACTCCTGCCACTGCGGAGGCGGAGGTCCTGTTCGCCGTCGTCGTGGAGCTCGTCGACACGGTCCGAGCTGAAGCTGGTCGCGTCGCTGATGTCCCGGTGGTGTGCGGCATCGGGTGCGGAGGGCCCATCGACCCTTCGGGCCTTGTCTCGCCCCTCAACATCCCGGCGTGGCGGTCGTTCCCGCTGCGGGACCGCCTGGAGGAGCACACCGGACTGCCCACCGCCCTCGACAACGACGCCAAGGCGCTGGCTCTTGGAGAAGGGTGGCGGGGCGCTGCCGTCGGCGTCACCGACTACCTCGCCATGGTCGTGTCGACGGGGGTGGGCGGCGGCATCGTCCTCGACGGTCGCCTGCTCGACGGAGCGTCGGGCAATGCCGGGCACATCGGCCACATGGTCGTCGTCCCCGACGGTCGCGCCTGCGCCTGCGGCGGTCGCGGGTGCCTCGAAGCTGAGGCATCGGGGCTGGCGTTGGCGGCGATCACCGGCATGTCGCCCGAGGCGGCGCCACTCGACGTCCGCCAGCGCACGGGTCGCCTGGTCGGCCTGGCCGTCGCCTCCGTGGTGAACCTGCTCGACCTCGGACTGGCGGTGGTGGCCGGTTCGGTGGCGCTCGGTTTCGGGTCCGCGTTCTTCGACGCTGCTGCCGCCGAGCTCGCCGAGCGTTCGCGCATCTCGTATGCGGCAGGGGCGCACATCGTCCCGGCTGCACTCGGCGCACAGGCGCCGCTGGTCGGAGCGGCTGCGGTCGGTTGGCAGGCTGCCGGGCACGCCGTGATCGGTGGTGGCCGGTGACCGGCCAGCGTGCGGTCCCCGGCTCGGGTCTCGCTGCCGGTGCGGCGTCACCTGGGGCTGGAGTGGCGTCACCGGGGGCTGGTCCTGGTCCTGGTCCTGGTCCTGGTCCTGGTGTGGCGTCACCCGAAACAGGTCCTGCTCCCGGTGGCGGTGGTCGACGTCCGCATGGACCGCCGTCTCGGTCCCGGCTCCGGCGTCCCGGGTTTCTGCTCGCGTTCCGCGCCGTGCGCGCTGTCGTCTTCCACCCGGCTGGATGGGCGGGCGCTGCCGGATCGGCGTGGCGTGCGGCGCCACGGGGCTGGTGGCACCGCCCCCCGTTCCTTCCCGTGCCCGACGCAGCCTGGTGGGCGATGCGGACCGAGGTCGCCTATGGCTCACCGTCCGGCGAACCTTCGGTCGACGAGCTCCGGAACGTGCTGGTGTGGGCTGCTCGGATGCGGCGATGGCGCCGTCGGTGACCCGAGTCTCCATGGCACGTCGAGGTGTCACCTTGGCGGTCCGATCGGCCGGTGGGCGCCGGGCCCGGTGCGTGGCCCCATCGACCCGGTCGACCGTTGCTCGCACGGTATTCTGAACGTCGATGCGCGATACCGGGTCCGGTCTGGTTGGGACGAGCCGGGCTCTTGTGTTGAACGCCACCTTCGAGCCGCTCGGGATCGTCTCGAGCCGCCGGGCGCTGCTCCTCGTCGTCGGGTCCAAGGCGGAGCTCGTCCATGCCACGGGACGCGTCTTCCACTCGGAGCGGGTCGCTGCCCCCGAGCCGTCGGTAGTCCGCTTGGCCCGCTACGTGCGCGTCCCGCACGACCGCACCGTCGCCGTCAACCGGCGCACCGTCTTCGCTCGGGACGGCCACCGATGTCAGTACTGCGGCGGCCAGGCGGAGAGCATCGACCATGTCCTCCCGCGCAGTCGTGGCGGTGCCCACAGCTGGGACAATGTGGTGGCGTGCTGCCGTCGGTGCAACACGCACAAAGAGGATCGCCTGCCCCACGAGGCCGGCCTCGTCCTTCACAGCGCGCCGGCGCCACCCCGCCACCGGATCCTGCTGCTGGCGGTCAGCGGTGGTGGTCGTGAGGAGTGGGAGCCGTACCTGAGCTCGGCGCCGCTCACGGCATGAGCGCGACGCCGGCAGCGGCGTCCGCATGGAC
The DNA here is from genome assembly GCA_021826725.1 of Actinomycetes bacterium. Classification (GTDB taxonomy): domain Bacteria; phylum Actinomycetota; class Acidimicrobiia; order Acidimicrobiales; family UBA8190; genus JAJZYI01. The sequence continues at coordinate 3,360 of JAKAYQ010000110.1, read as the reverse complement.
GGTCGAGACGCGCGTGGGTGACGCTGCCGCCCTCCATGGCGCGTGGCCTGTCGATCAGGCCGGTGGGGGCCGTGACGGACCTGGGTGGAACGACACGGCTGGCCGGCACGACAAGGGCGGTCGGAGCAGCGTGGAACCTGGGCGCGTGGGGCGCCGCATCGCCGTCTGCCGCGTCGTTGGTGCTCCGGCGCTCGTGCTCGGGAGCACCCAGGGGCGGTGGGGTTCGGTGATCGCCGGTACCCGGGGCGGAGGGCCGTCGTCGTCTGGGGTGCACGGCGTTCCGGGTGTCGTTGCGATGTCGAGCCAGTGTGCACCGGCCGGGGGAGAGCCGCCGCCGTTCGGTGGTGGTGGTAGTGGTGCGAGCGTGGTCCGGCGGCGTGGCGGCGGCGGGGCCGTGCTGGTCGCACCGGGTGCACAGGTCTGGGTCGACGTCTGGATCCCCCGGTTCGACCCGCTGTGGGACGCCGACGTGGTCCGCTCCGCCCGCTGGGTCGGCGATGCATGGGCGGCGGCCATCGACGATGTCGGGCTTGGGCCCTCCGTCGTGCACGACGGTTCGAGCGTGGCCGCGCCATGGTCCGCCGAGGTCTGCTTCGCCGGGCTCGGTCCGGGCGAGGTGCGCTCCGGTTCCCCGCAACGCAAGGTGATGGGCTTGACCCAGCACCGGACGCGCCACGGCGTGCGCTTTCAGGCGATGGCACTCGCTCGTTGGCAGCCGGCCGCTCTGGTCCGGGCGCTTGTCTTCGCCGGGCTCGTCGACTCTTCGGCAGAGGACCGGGCGCGAGCGTCGGTCTCTTCCCGGGCGGTTGGGCTGGTGGACCTGGACGATGCCCTCCGAGTGCCAGGGTCGGGATCTGGAACGGGCCGCGACGTCATGGGCGCCGTCGAAGCGGCCGTCATCCGCCGGCTCTGCGCGTCGTAGGCGGGACGGCCGGGCGCCGGCCTCCTGCCGGACGGGTACCGGAGACCGTCGTGGACCGGTGATGGCCCAGCGGTCGGCGGCGCAGCAGGCGGTTGCACGCAGCGCCACTGCCGGCACGCTGTCGGCACCGGGACACACGGTCACACGAGCTGTCCTGGGTTGCTGTTGAGGTGTCCTGCGGCTGTCCCCCGGGTTGCCGGCTGGAGCACGCCCGGGTTGCCGGCTGGAGCACGCCCGGGTTGCCGGCTGGAGCACGCCCGGGTTGCCGGCTGGAGCACGCGAGGTGCGTGCACCGTGTCGTTGACGCCGTGTCACGTGACGTGGAGGCATCGGGTGGGGCAGATCGTTGACCATGTGGGGAGGTGAGGCATAGAGTGGGGCAAAGTGGGGCGAAGGGGAGCATCCCAGCGTCGAGTGGGCACATTTCGTGGCGAAAGGGCTCGTCCTGGTGACGAGATTTCTGGGCAGGTTCGAGCACACGATCGACGACAAGGGTCGGTTGACGCTCCCGTCCAAGTTCCGCTCCCAGTTCGAGCACGGCGGCTACCTCACACAGAACCTCGATGGCTGCCTGGCGCTGTGGACACCCGAGGAGTTCGACCTCCAGACCGAAGCCATGCAGCTACGGGCAGCCCAGACCCAGAGCGACCGAAACCTGGTGCGCCTGTGGGCGGCGAGCTCGACCGATCTGGTCGTCGATCGCCAGGGTCGGATCTCGATCCCGTCGCATCTGCGCGAGTTCGCCGCCCTGGTCGACGAGGTGCTGGTCCACGGGGCCCTCGACCGCGTCGAGCTGTGGGACCCGGCGCGCTGGGAGGACAAGGTGCGGCCCGAGGAGCGCCGGCTCACCGAAGGCACGGACCTGTGACCCTGCGGCTCTCACGGGGTGGACCGAAGCGAGCGAGTGTCGCTCGGGCCGGGTCCGACGGTCGACCGTCTGCCACACCCAGCGGCGCTGCACTCCCTGGTTGGACGCCTGCTGGTTGGGCACCGACCGGCTCGGCCAGCGGTCGCGCGGGGCACAGCGGTCCCGGGCGCCTGTGCAGCCTCTCGACTGGCAGGAGGGACGACTTCTCCTCCGCGCCCGTCTCACCGGCCCGCGCCGGGCTCGACCCGGCCGGTGCCCGTCCAGTCGAGGGGCTGCACATGCGCCAGGACTTCCCCCACGAGCCCGTCATGGTCGACGAGGTGGTCGACATCTTCTCCACCGTCCCCCAGGGTGTGGTGGTCGACGCGACGCTCGGCGGTGGTGGCCACGCCGAGGCGCTGCTGCGTGCCCGCCCTGACCTGGTGGTGGTCGGTATCGACCGTGACAGCGACGCTCTGGCCGCCGCCGCCGTTCGGCTGGCCCCCTTCGGGGTGCGGGCCTCGGTCCACCATGCCCGGTTCGACGACCTCCGTGCCGTGCTCGTCGCCGCCGGCCACCAGCCCGGCACCGTGTCGGGCGTGCTCTTCGACCTGGGGGTCAGCTCGGTGCAGCTGGATCGGCCTCAGCGGGGCTTCTCGTACCGGTTCGACGGGCCGCTCGACATGCGGATGGACCCCTCGGGCGGGCCGACGGCGGCCGAGCTGGTGAACGGGCTGCCCGAAGCCGAGTTGGCCCGGCTCTTCGTTGCCAACGGCGAGGGCCGCCTCGCTCGCCGGATCGCTCGTCACCTGGTGGCTGAGCGACCCCTCCTCACGACCGCGGCGCTGGCCGATGCCGTGAGCCGCTCGGTTCCGGCACCGGCCCGGCGCCGGGGCCACCCGGCTCGCCGGGTGTTCCAGGCGCTGCGCATCGCAGTCAACGACGAATTGGGGGCGCTTGCCCGGGCGCTGCCCGAGGCGGTCGACGTGCTGGCTGCCGGCGGCCGATGCGTCGCCATCAGCTACCACTCGGGCGAGGACCGGTTGGTGAAGGCCGCCTTCACCGAGGCCGTCACCGGTGGATGCCAGTGCCCGCCCGCCCTGCCGTGCGGATGCGGTGCCGTGCCACGCGCCCGGCTGGTGGCACGTGGCGCGCGCCGGCCGACGTCGGCGGAGGTGGAGCGCAACCACCGGGCCGAGAGCGCCCGGCTGCGTGCCTGCGAGCGTCTCCCGATCGGCGAGGACGGGTGATGGCGGGCGCCACGGGCCGTGGGGCGGGGGCAACGGCTCAGGTGGGGATCGGCCGCGCCGCTCCCCGCCAGGGGCCGGCACGCCGCCGGGATCTTGGCGTGGTGGCGCCCCGATCTCGCCGGCACGGTCGGCGTACGGCGATGCTCGCGCTGGCCGTTGGCGTGCTCGGGCCGCTCCTGGTGGCCGGCTCGTATGCCGAGCTCACCGCCGGCCAGGTCCGCCTCACCCGGCTGCAGCAGCAGCTCAGCGTCCAGCAGCAGCGCGAGAGCGCCCTACAGCTGCGCGTCGCCCAGCTCGAGGATCCGTCCACCATCGCGGCCGAGGCCCGGCAGGAGGGCATG
>JAKAYQ010000109.1 GCA_021826725.1 Actinomycetes bacterium | reverse complement strand
GCAGCAGCGCTGCGACCCGCAGAGCGCAGAAGTTCGCCTCGTCCCGAAACCACCGGGGCACCCATCTCACCCCGGGACAACAGCCAGGTGGTGGATCCTCCTGGCCCACAGAGGTGTTTACATGAGCACCTGTGACGTGTCGGTGTCCGTCCCGCCGAGCGAGCGCGCCTGGTGGGCGTCGGTCACCGGGGTGTCCGTAGACTGCGCCGCATCGGGCCGGCGTCGCATCGGCCTGGCATCGAGCCGGGTTGGCGATGGGAAGGTGTGCCATGCGACTGGTGATCGCCACCTGTGAGGTGGTCTACGAGGGGCGGTTGTCCGCCCGGCTTCCCCGCGCCAAGCGGCTGCTGCTCGTGAAGGCCGACGGCTCTCTGTCGGTGCACGCCGACGATCGTGCCTACAAGCCGCTCAACTGGATGAGCCCGCCGTGCACGACGGAGGCGTACCCCGATCGATGGGTGGTTCGCAACGCCAAAGGCGAGACCCTCACGGTCGGTATCGACGAGATCCATCTCGACGTGGCTCACGACCTCGGGTTTGAGCCTGGTCTGGAGAAAGATGGCGCGGAGGTCGGGTTGCAGGGGCTTTTGGCCGACCACCCCGAAGCCATCGAGCCGGGTCTGGTGCTCGTTTCCCGGGAGCACGAGACGGGGATCGGGCCGGTGGACTTGCTGTGCCACGCCCCCGACGGCACCTTCGTGGCCGTCGAGATCAAGCGCCGCGGCGAGGTGGACGGCGTGGAGCAGCTGACTCGCTACCTGGAGCTTCTCGCCGGTGACAACCGCCTGCGGCCGTTGCGGGGCGTCCTGGCCGCACAGAAGGTCACTCCGCAGGCCCGTCGGCTGGCAGCCGGGCGAGGCATCGGGTGGGTCGAGGTCGACTACGACCGGTTGCGCGGCCTGGAGCCCGCTATCCCCACCTTGTTCTGATCCCTCAAGGAGCCACTCCGACGGGGATCTGTTCCCTCGAGGACCCGTTTCCACGAGCTGTCGGGGGCACCGTGGACCTGGGGGTTCCCGCATTGCGGGGTGCCGGCGGCCGAAGGGCTGCGGAACTCGTGGCGGCGGCCGCTACCCTGCACCGGTGCGCGTCGCCGTCCTCGCCAAGCAGGTACCCCAGGTGGAGTCCATGGAGCTGGGGCCCGACGGCCGTGCCCGGCGTGACGGGGTCGACTCGGAGATGAACGCCTACTGCCGGCGGGCAGTCAGCATGGGCGTGCAACTGGCCCGAGATGCCGCCGGCACCTGCACGGTGATCACCATGGGACCGCCCTCGGCCGAAGACGTCATACGGGAGGCGGTGGCATTCGGTGCCGATCGCGGTGTTCTCGTGAGCGACCCCCGGCTGGCCGGTGCCGACACGCTGGCGACAGCGCACGTCCTGGCCCGCGTGCTGCTGCGGATGGGCCCGTTCGACATGGTTTTGGCCGGGCGCAATGCCATCGATGCCGATACCGGGCAGGTGGGTCCGGAGGTGGCGGAGCTGCTCGACCTGCCGTTCGCCGCTGCCGTGCGCGAGCTGGCGCTGGTTCCACCGACGAGTCTCGGCGTGCCTGCTGCGGTCGAGGTCCGGTGTGAGCTCGACGACGGGTGGCGCCGACTGCGGGTGGTTCTCCCCGCCCTTCTCACCACTGCGGAGCGGCTGATCGACCCGTGCAAGATGCCTCCCGAGGCTCGCGCCTCGGTCGCGGAGGACCGGCTGGTCCGGCTGGGGGCGCAGGACGTCGGACCGGGCCCCTGGGGCGAGCAGGCCAGCCCCACGACGGTGGGCGCGGTGCAGGTGGTCACGGTGGACCGCTTGTGCCGGCGTCTTGACGGGCCGGTCGAGGACCAGGCCCGTGCAGTCGTTGCGCTGCTGCGCCAGCGCGGTGCTCTTCGGGCTGGTGCACAGGCCGGGACCGGGAGTGCTGCGACCGCCGGTGACGTCGTGGCGCCGGAGCCCGTAGCCGGTGTCCGGGGTGGAGCGGTGGCCGGCGCTCGGGGCGCAGCCGAGCCCGGAGGTGGAAGCGGCGAGGCGTCGGATCCTGAGACCGGCCTCCGAAGCGAGACAGCGGTCGGTGCTCGGGGCGATACCGGAGCTGGTGGTGAACGCGACGCGGCAGTGACGGCTCGCCACGGTGGCCGCGGCGGTGCGGTTCCTGATGTGGCCCAGGACCGGGGCCCCGATGGTCCGGTGGTCGCGGTCGTGATGGAGCCGGGTCGGGCCATGCTGGCTCGGGAGCTGCTCGGCGAGGCCGCCGTGCTGGCTGCCGCGTTGTCGGGCACGGTCGTGGCGGCCGGGTCCGACCCAGATGACCCGGCTGTCCTGGCATCGTGGGGTGCCGACGCCGTGCTGCGGGTCGCATGCACCGCCGTGGAGGAGGACGTGGCCCGTGCCCTGGCCGGATACTGGGCCGGCCGGCCGCCCTGGGCGGTGCTGGTGCCGGGAACGCTCTGGGGACGAGAGGTGGCGGGGCGGATGGCGGCTCGGCTCGGCGCCGGCCTGACCGGGGACGCTGTCGGTCTCCGGGTCGTCGGTGGTCGGCTGGTCTGCCTGAAGCCGGCCTTCTCCGGGCGTCTGGTGGTGGAGGTGGTGGCATCGAGCACGGTGCAGATGGCGACCGTGCGTCCCGGGATCTTGCCGAGGCGAGCGTCGCGGGCAGGTGCCCGGCCGCCTCGCATGGCCGTCGTCCCCGGTGCCGCTGCCGGCCGCGTGACCGTCCTGGCAGAGGGTCGGGATGATGACGTGGCGGCGTTGTCCGCTGCTGCCACGGTGGTCAGCGTGGGACAGGGTGTGGCTCCGCAGGAGTACGACCGGCTCACCCCGCTGGTGGATGCGCTGGGTGCCGAGTTGGCTGCCACGCGCAAGGTGACGGACCGAGGATGGCTTCCCCGCGCTCGCCAGGTGGGGATCACCGGCCACAGCGTGGCCCCCGACCTCCTGTTGGTGGTGGGATCCTCGGGCGGTGCCAACCACATGATCGGGTCCCGCGGCGCGGGGACCGTCGTGGCTGTCAACAGCGACCCCGGCGCACCGGTGTTCGAGTGGGCGGACGTCGGCATGGTCGCCGACTGGCGGCTGGCGGTGGCTGCGTTGTCGGACCAGTTGGCGGAAGAAGGCGGGTCGGCCCCGATGCCCGAAACCGTGTCGGGCGCGCGCCCGGCTGCAGGCGAGGTCGTTCAGTCGCCGGTAACGTCGGCGGCCTCGATCTCGGCCCGGGGGACTCCCAGCAGGTAGAGGATGGTGTCGAGGTAGGGGACGTTCACGGCCGCGTCGGCTACGTCACGGACGACCGCCTTGGCGTTGAAGGCGATGCCCAGCCCCGCCTGGCTCAGCATGTCGACGTCGTTCGCCCCGTCGCCCACCGCCACCGTGCGGGCGGTGGGGATGTTCGCTTCGGCGGCGAACCGGCGCAACGCGGCGGCCTTGCCTGCCCGGTCGATGATCGGCCCGACGAGCTGCCCGGTCAGGCGTCCACCTTCCACCTGGAGCGAGTTGGCGGCGACCTGGCCGATGCCGAGCTCGGCTGCGACCGGCTCGATGATCTGCAGGAAGCCGCCGCTCACGATGGCTGTCTCGTAGCCGAGACGGTTCAACGTCCGGACCAACGTCCGTGCGCCCGGTGTGAGCACCAGAGACCGGCGGACGTCGTCCAGGACAGCGGCGTCCAGGCCGGCCAGGAGAGCGACCCGCTGGCGCAGTGCCTGCGCAAAATCCAGCTCGCCGGCCATCGCTGCCGTGGTGATGGCAGCGACCTCCTCGGCGCATCCTGCCCGCTCGGCCAACAGGTCGACCACTTCGCCACGGATCAGGGTGGAATCGACGTCCAGGACGATGAGGTGTCGGGCCCGCCGGTGCAGCCCTGCCGGTTGCACGGCGACGTCGATGCCGAGGCGAGCCGCGGCGGATCCGGCCTGACGGCGGAGCCCGGCGGAATCGGCTCCGGCCACCAGCAGCTCATAGCTGAGGACTGGGGTGCTGGCCAGCTGTACGATCCGCTCGATATTGCCACCGGCCGCGGCGACAGCTGTGGCGACTTCCGCCAGCGTGGCTGCGTCGAGGGTCCGGCCGAGCACGGTCACCAGCTGCCGGCCGCCTGCCGCCGGCGCCGCCGCTCGCACGGTCGTGGGCTCGACGTCGATGGTCACGCCGCGCCGGGCGGCCAGCGGGGCGACGGCTGCCTGGACGTCGGCCGGGTCTGCTCCATCGGTGACCACGGCCAGCAGGAGCCGGCCGAGGATGTGGACCTGTTCGACGTCAAGGATCTGTGCGGTGCAGCCGGCAAGGGCTCGGAAGAGCTCGGCGGCGATCCCCGCCTGGTCCGTGCCGGACACGGTGACGAGCAGCGGTGAGGGCGCAGGCACGCGTGGAGGGTACCCCGACCACTCCAGCCCGTGGCGCTGTTGCACGACCACATCGAGTGGGTACAGATCGGCCTGGTGCTCGCGTGTGCCCAGATCCCAGATCGGACTGGTGGTCCAGGAACCCGCTGGCGCGCCGGGTTGAGCGCACCCGGCGGGCGCGCGCCGTCAGGTTGGCGCCGGCGCTGCCGAGCGTGCCGCGGCGGGAACCCGGAGCTTCGCCTGCCGGGTCGCCACGAGCAGCCGAATGAACCACCAGCCGGGGTCGATCTCGCCTCGCGCCATGGCCAGATTGCTGGCGGTGGCCACGGCGTGATGGTTGTTGTGCAGCCCTTCGCCGGCAACCAGCCACGCCAACCACTGGTTGTTGGTGGCGTTGTTGTCGTGGGGGCGTCGGCCGTAGCGGTGCCCGATCGCGTTGATGGCTCCGCCGCCGAGGAGGTAGGCGACCATGTGCACGGCAGCGGCGATCAGGGCCAGCTGCCAGCCGAGGAGCAGCACCAGCAGGCCGACGCCCAAGCCGAGTCCCAACAGGGCGTGGTCGAACAGCACCGTGTCCCACCGGTCTGGTGGGAGGTCGCGTATGTACCGTGCGCCCGCGGGATCACGCGCTGCCGTGCGGTAGAGGGCGGCGTTGGCGAACAGCACCTTGGCGGTCCCGAGCACCAGGGGTGAGTGCGGGTCCCGCTCGGTGTCCGTGAAGGCATGGTGCATGCGGTGGACGGCCACCCATTGGCGCGGGCGGATACCGGTGAGCATCCACGTGAGCACACGAAAGACGAAGTCCGCAGGCCGCGACAGGGTGAGGGATCGGTGGGAGAGTGCGCGGTGCAGGTAGACGGTGGTCACCACAAACCCGACTTGGGTGACCAAGAGCCCGACCAGAACCGCTCCGAGGACGGGCAGCACGATCTCAGACTAGTGGATCGCGTCGCGACCGGTGCAGGTGCCGGGCTGGTTGCCGTGAGCGAGGTGTCCGCAGTGAGGTCGGGCGGGCGGTGGTGGTGGTGGTTCGTCGGCGGGCGGTGGTAATGGTTTTCCGGGCGGGCGGTGCCGCCGCACCTCAGGTCAGCGGCACGCTGGGATAGCTGATGCCAGTGCCTTCGAGCGCGAGCGCGCCGAGGCGCCGGGATCGGCGGCTGTAGGCGACGGTGGCGCCGAACAGCGTCACCATCAGGATCCCCCCGACGGCCGGGCCTACCACCAGGAAGACCCGCGTCGGCAGCGTGGCGGCCATGGCTCCCTGGGCAGCGGCGTCGACGAGCAGGCCGACGCCCCACAGCACGGTGATCACCCCGAACGTCCGCGGGCCGGTGGGGATCGTCCACAGCGCGTCGAAGGCAGCTACGCGGTCCGGGTCGTTGCCCGCCGACAGTGCCCGGCCGACGTAGAACATGAGCGGGCGTCGGCCGGCCAGCGAGGCCAGGCAGGCAATGCCGGCCGTGGCGGCGAAGGCGCCGTCGCGTGCTTTGACGGCCATCGCACCACCGCCGATCGCCGCGAACAGCAGGCCGAACGCCAACCCGGCGAACACGATCAGGCCGATGGGGTCGACCCGGCGGCGGGCGACCCACAGCACGGCAACCCACAGTGCGGGGACGCAAGCGGCGACGAGCAGCGCCGGGACCTCCGAGCCCAGCACGGGGCGAACCACTTGGTACACGCCGAAGGGCAGGAGGCCGGCGACCACCGCTCCGGGTCCCATCGCTCGCAGTGACGGCGGCCCCGGCTCCCAGACTGCGGGCGTGGCGGCGGCCGGCGCTGCGCGACCGGTACCCGGCAGCGCACCGGTAGGGGCGTGGCTCTCCGGTCCCCCTGGTTTTCGATCAGATGCCGAGCTCAGGTCCGTCATGACAGCATCCCACGGGCCGGCGCCGCGTGCAGTGACGCCCGCGTTGTGGTGATGGCGGGGCTACACGAGCCCGGCGATCTGCCACAGGACCCGAGGGATCGGCCCGACGAGGCCGAGCTCCTCGGCGAGCTCCCGCACCTTGCGAACGGCGTCGGCCCGGGCCTGCGGGTTGGCCCGGCGTGCCTGGACCAGCGCAGTGCGTGGGATACGGAAGGCTCGCACGACCTCTGATGGGACGCCGAGCATCATCCAGGACATGGCTCCCAGGACCCCTGGCAAGGCGACCGTCAGCGCCGTTCGCCGCACCGGTCCCAGCGCGGGGACGGCGCGCTTCAGGTGGTGCCGGGCGAACGACAGGTGCCGGGCCTCCTCGGTGACGTGGATGCGCATGATCCGCTCCAGCAGTGGCGGGAGCTCTGCCTGTCCCCGCAGGGAGCGGCGCTGCACGTAGTCGATGGGATCCTCGCCGCCGAGGACGAAGAAGAAGAACAGCTCGGGGAAGCACCTGGCTGCCAGGACCACCGCTCGGGCCGCGGCGAGCTCGGCGCGGCCCAGTCCCCGCGTGTCGATCTCCGACCGGTTGACGAATTCCTGGAACATGAGGGTGTGGTGCCCCTCCTCGATGATCTCGTGGTAGGCGTAGCGGAACTCGGGGTCGTTGTTGGCGAGGTCGATGGCGTAATCGAGCAATCCGCGTTGCAGGACGTTCTCGAACTGCAGGCCGAGCTTCATGCGCGCCACCACCAGGTTCAGGCCCAAGCGGGCTTGGTCCTCCGCCGGGAGCGCGGCAAACCAGTCGGTGTCGATCAGGGGGTCGCCGAGGGCGTGGACCCACCGGGGGTCGGCGGGGTCGATCCGATGGTCAGGTGCGTCCCAGTCGACGTCTGCATAGGCGTCGAAGTGCTTGTCGACCGACTGCCGGCTGAGCCGGGCAACCAGCGCGCGGTACGTGGTGTCGTCCTCGGCGGCGGCGCGGTTCGCTTCCTCGGGCGTGGCGGCGGCGTCGACGGCGGTGGGGAGCGAGGTCATGGGCATCCTCCGCTTGCAACCGGGCTGCCGGCTGGTGGGCCTGGCGCAGCCGAAGGTTGGAGGCAGGGCCGGTGCCCTGCTGCTGTAGATGTTACTGGCAGTAACACCCTTGAGCAAGGGGCGTCGTGATGGTCGATGGTGCCGCGTCCGTAGCGAGCTGCCGTGCCGGGTCGGCGGCGTGTTGGGCGCTGCGTTCCCGGTCGGGTGCGTGGCGGGCTGCTGGCGGCAGTGCAGTCTGTGCACCGGTCGGCAGTCCGTGGTGATGACGGGCCGACGGACCGTGGGGTACCGAGGACGGACCCCGGAACCGGGTTCGAACTGGTGGCGCCCGACGGTCGTTCAGCCGGCGTCGGCTACGTCGCCCACGAGTGGGTCCAGCACCCAGCTCGGGTTGTCGCCGGCCAGGCGGGCCAGGCGGAAAGGACTTTCGAACAGCGCGAGCAGGGTGCCGTCGGCTCGTGCCAGGATGCGCGTGCCCGGGACGCTGCGCAGCGCCCGCGCCGTCTCCGCGTTCGTCTTTCGGGCTGTGGTGTAGCTGGTCGGCTCGATGTCGACGGCAGCCCCGAACTCGTGGGTCATCCGGTGGGCGGCCACGTCGAACTGCATGGCGCCCACGGCGCCGAGCACGGGGGTCGGGTCGCCGTCCGGGTCGCTCAGGACCTGCACCGTCCCCTCTTGCTCGAGCCGTTCCAGCCCGCGTCGGAATTGCTTGGCGCGCGACGAGTCGCGGTTGCGCATCCGTGCGAACAGCTCCGGGGCGAAGGTGACCAGCGGCGGGTACTCCACCGCGTCGTCGAGGTACAAGGTGTCGCCGATGCGCAGCTCACTGGCGTTGACGAGGCCCACGACGTCACCGGGGTAGGCGACGTCGATGGTGGCGCGCTCGGCGCCGAACATGGCGCTGGCGTACTTGGTGGCGAAGGGGCGGCCGGTGGCGGCGTGGACCGGTGACGAACCCCGTTCGAAGCGCCCGGAGCAGATCCGGACGAAGGCGACGTGGTCCCGGTGCGCGGGGTTCATGTTCGCCTGGATCTTGAACACGAACCCGGAGAAGCCGCTGTCCAGTGGTCGATGAGCGCCGTTCGAGTCGGGCCGGGGTGCTGCCGGCGGCGCCAGGTCGACCACGGCGTCGAGGAGGTGGCCGACCCCGAAGTTGGTGAGGGCCGAGCCTACGAACAGCGGGCTCGACTCGCCGGCGAGGAACGAGGGCCCGTCGTAGGTGGCGCCGACCTCGTCGAGCAGGGCACAGCCCTCCAAGGCTTGTGTCCAGGCGGTGCCTTCCTCGACCGCAGCGCGATCGGGTGCCACGCGTTCCTCGGCTGACACCGTGGCGCCGTGGGCGGTACGGGGAAAGCGCACCAGCTCGCCGGTCCGGCGGTCGACGACGCCCCGGAAGTCCCCTGGCTCGCCGACCGGCCAGGTGATCGGTGTCGGCCGCAGGCCGATCTGCGACTCGATCTCGTCCATGAGCTCGAGCGGGTCGCGCCCGGGCCGGTCGTACTTGTTGAGGAAGGTCAGCACCGGCAATTGCTGTGCCCGGCACACCTCGAAGAGCTTGCGGGTCTGCGCCTCGATGCCCTTGGCGGCGTCGAGGACCATGACCGCTGCGTCCACGGCGGTGAGGACCCGGTAGGTGTCCTCCGAGAAGTCGCGGTGGCCGGGGGTGTCCAGCAGGTTCACGACGTGGTCGCGATAGGTGAATTGCAGCACGGTCGACGTGATGGAGATGCCCCGCTGCTGCTCGAGCGCCATCCAGTCCGAGCGGACCCGGCGCTGGCCGGCCCGCGCCTTGACGGCACCGGCCTCGGTCACCGCCCCGGCGAACAGCAGGAACTTCTCCGTCAGGGTCGTCTTGCCGGCGTCGGGGTGGCTGATGATGGCGAAGGTCCGGCGGCGCCCGGCCTCGGCCAGCACCGCCGCGTCCGTCCCGGCGCTCGGGCCTGTGTCGGCCACCACTGCCACTGCTGTCGCGCTCCTTCGCTCGGCCCGGTCGGGGGTTCGGGCGCTCACGGGTCGGTACCCGGCCGCTCCGGCCACCATGAACCCTACCGGGCGGCTGGCGACAGGCCGACAGTCGGGAGCCCCTCGGCGCCCGGGCATGTGCCGGCCCGTATGAGCACCGTGGCCGTCGGGGGTGCGCAGCCCGCCGCGATGCTGGTCGGCTGCCGGGTGACACCGTGTGGTGGCAACGGTTGGGGCTGCACGCCTACCCTCGGACGCATGGTCATGTCACCGTCCGAGCGTTCCAGGGGCCGCCTGCAGCCACGGTGTGCCGCTGGTGTCGGCTCACCTGAGGTGGCGGCGAAGGCCCGGCGGGCTCAGGGGATGCGGTGACCAGTTCGGCTGAGGTGCCTGTGCACCGCCGGTCGATCGAGCTCGACGCCTTCGAGCGTGACGGCGGGATCGAGGTGGTGGCGCGACTGCAGGACCGGCGGCCCTGGGCTGACGGGACGACGTCGCCCGAAGTGCTGCACGATATGGAGCTCCGGGTCACGATCCGGGCGGCCGACCTGGTGATCAGCGACGCCGTGGCCGTGATGGACCGGTTCCCGCATGCAGAGTGCCCAGCCATCGAGCCGGTGTTCACCGGGCTGATCGGCCTGTCGGTCGCCCGCGGCTACACGCGTGAGGTGCAGCGCCGGTTCGGCGGGGTGTCGGGCTGTTCGCATCTCGAGCACCTCGCCCGGGCTCTCGGCCCCGTCGTCGTGCAGGCAGTGGCGTCGACCCGAGCCCGCAAGCGGAACCTCCTTCGGAGCGAAGGGGATGGGAGCTCTGGTGACGGGGCCGGGTGGTTGCGCGATACCTGCCACATCTGGGCTGCGGGCGGGGTCGGTGAGCAGAAGCTGGGTGTTGGCTGGCGACCCGGGCGTGGCGCCTACCCGGTGGCGTCGCTCCAGGAGCTCCGTGCTGGCGATCGGGGCGGCGCCGAGGAGTGATCGGGGCAATGCCGGCGAGTGACCAGGGTGGAGACAGGGAGTGATTGGGCCGACGCCAGACATGAGCGGCACGCGCTCGCCCCGAGCCTGTTCGTGGGCGCCATCGCCTTCCGGTCGCGATCCGGGGGGCCCGTCAACCCGGCGTTGCGTGACCGCCAGCCGAGGCCCGGTTCGACCCGCGACGTCGTAGACTTTGCAGTGGTGCTCGAGCGGTGGCGCCGACGATCGGAGCCATCATGAGCATTGTCCCCACGCCGACCGATGATCGTGGCGCGTCTGTCGTGTCGACGGTGTCGGTTCTTCCGGCGGGTGCGGACGCAGGGGACCTCTGCAGCGACGGCGCAGCGGACGGGGCGGGGGGCACGGAGATCGGAA
>JAKAYQ010000108.1 GCA_021826725.1 Actinomycetes bacterium | reverse complement strand
AGTAGTTCTTGCGCAACCCGACAGGAGCGAAGCCGAACCGGCCGTACAGGGCACGAGCCCGGTCGTTGCCGACCCGAACCTCGAGCGTCAGGTGCTTGGCGCCAAGCGCTGGCGCGGCGCGCGCCAGGTCCAGCAGGAGCAGGGCAGCCACCCCCCGCCCCCACCATGCCGGATCGACGGCGACGTTGGTGACGTGCCCCTCGTCCACAACCAGCATGAGCCCGCAGAACCCCACGACCAGCGGGCCGACCATGGCCACGGTGTACCGCCGCGACGCTCGCTGGGCCAGCTCTGACAGGAACAGCGTGGACGACCACGGTTGGGGGTAGCAGACCTCCTCGATCCGAAGGACCTGGCGAAGATGCCGGCGCCGCATCGGCACGATGGTGACGGCCGCCGCCACCTCGGCCCGGCTGGGGCCACCGACGGAGATCCCACGCGATCGCCCGCCACCGGTCGCTCCCGGGCGCCCCGGCGGCCGCGTGGCGCCGGACTGCTCGCCGGTCACGGCGCCGGCTGGCCGGTCACCGCTCCCGTCACCGGGGCAGCACCTCCCGCAGCATCGCCCTCGGTATCGCCCGCACCGGCAGAACCTCCTTCTGCATTCCCCCCGGTATCGCCCGCTGCCGGGCGCTGCGGTCGGCGCCGCTCCCAGTTGATACGGGCGTCGGCCTCACGGACGTACAGGGCGTCCACCCCCGCAGGATCCTCGACCAGCCCGGCGTCGGCCCGCCACACCCCCACCGCGGCCAGCACGTCCACCATCGGGCGGGCCAAGACACCGTGAACGGCAATGGCTCCGGTGCCGGCCAGCACCGCGGCGTAGCGCAACGCACCATCGCCGACGACAAGCGGCGGATCGGTCTCGATCCCGGCCAGCACCTTGATCTCGGCGGCCAGCACATCGGGGGCACTGGCCCGGGGCTCGCTCAGGCGCACCGGCACCACCAATCCGCCAGCACCGCTCCACATGTCGTCGATGTCCGAGATCCCGTCCGATCTCGCGTCCCAGGCGGTGCCCGTGGCGCCGCTGGTGCCGCCGGTACCAGCACTGCCGGGAGCCCCGGATCTGCGGGCCCCGGCACCACCAAGCCCAGCCTCGACACCACCAAGCCCAGCCTCGACACCACCAAGCCCAGCCTCGGCACCACCAAGCCCAGCCTCGGCACCAGGGGCAACAGGCCGCATGCTGCCCCAGTCGAGGCGGTACCGGGCCCAGAACACCTCACCGCGCCGTGCATCGACCACTGCGACCAGCGTCCGGCCGGATCTGCTCGCCGGGCGACCCGCAGCGACTGCCGCGGCCAGCACATCCAGGCTGGTGACCGGCACCATGGGCAAGCCGAGCCCGAAGGCGATGCCCTTGGCCGTTGCGATACCGACCCGCAGGCCCGTGAACAGCCCTGGGCCGACGTCGACGACCACCACGTCCACCTCTCGCAGGGCGATCCCCGCCAGGCGGCACACCGCTTCGACACCGGGAGCGATGGTCTCGGCATGGCGCCGTCCCCGACCGACGCGGACCTCGGCCAGAAGACCACTGCCGTCGGCCAGTGCAACTCCCGCAGCATCGGTGGCCGACTCGATGGCGAGCACCACGGTCACTGTCCCTCCTCTCCCGACTTTCCCGACTTTCCCGACGTCGTTCCGGTCGCCGGACCGCGGGCCGCGGCGCGGACCGTCGCAGCTCGCGCCGCCCAGCCCGGCCCCAGCGCCGTCACGGTCACGAGGCGCTCGCCGTCACCGCTCCCAGGGTCCAGCCGGACCTGCAACACGTCGCCACCGAGCACGGGAACGGCGACATCGCCCCACTCCACCAGAGCCACCGCCTCGTCCTCGACGAGCTGAGCGAGGCCTAAGTCCGCCACCTCTGCCAGGCGGTCGAGGCGGTAGACGTCCGCGTGCAGGATCGTGCGGACGCCACCCGCACCACCCATGCGACACCGGTAGGGCCGGACGAGGGCGAACGTGGGGCTCGTCACCGGCTCCCGCACGCCGAGCGCCGCAGCAAAGCCCTGCGCGAACGTTGTCTTTCCGGCACCCAGATCCCCGGCCAGGACCACGATGTCGCCTGGGCGGACCACGGCGGCCAGCGCCCCACCCACTGCTCGGGTGCCGTCAGGCGACGTCGTGGTGACCACGGCCACCGGCGCTGCCTCGATCATCGCCGCGGCCCAGCCGGTTCCCGAGCCGCCGTTTCGCCTGGCAGCTGCTCGTTCCGGTGGGCTTCGGTGGACAGGACGCCGACGCCCGCCGGCAGCTCAGACCGGCGCCCGGTCAACAGCGCCTTGGCGCGTACCAGGTCGGCCCGCATCTCGGCGACAACCTCGGCGCCACCGCGCAAGGCGGCCGCCGGATGGTAGGTCGGGACGAGGTGGGCTGCGCCGAACGGGTAGGCGGCGCCACGCAGCCGGCGGATGCCGTCGGTGGTGCCGAGCAAGGTGCGGGTGGCGAAGTTTCCGAGGGTCACCACCACCCGCGGGGCGATCAGCCGGACCTGGGCGTCCAGGTAGGGGCGGCACGCGTCGATCTCGTCGGGTCGCGGGTCGCGGTTACCCGGAGGCCGGCATTTCACCACGTTGGCGATGTAGCACGAGGTCCGATCGATGCCGAGCTCCTGGTGGAGCAGTGTGTCGAGGAGCTTGCCCGAGCGGCCGACGAACGGCTCTCCTCGCAGGTCCTCCTCGCGCCCGGGGCCCTCGCCGACCAGCAGCAGGTCCGCGCCTGGGTTGCCGACGCCGAACACCACCTGGGTGCGCCCGTCAGCCAGACCGCAGCGTGTGCAGGCGAGCGCCTCGACCCGAACCTCGGCGAGGCTTTCCATCGTCGGGATGGTAGCGCCGTAGCGGCCCGGCCGGGCGTGCCTGTGGATCGGCCGTGGGGCCAGGTGATGTGGCGGACCACACTGGCCACCGCGCATTGTCGACCTCCATGCCACCATGCCCGCCGGTCAAACGCGAGCCCCCGGGCCGGGCGCTCACCCCGCCCATCGGGTTCCGGTGCGGGTGCGGGTGCGAGTGCGGATGGCGTTGCAGTGCACCGCAGCGGGTCGACCCTCCGCGTGTGCCGAGCGCACCAGTTCGACGAGGTCGGCCAGGCTGGGCAGCCGGTCGTCATCGAGCAGCACCTTGACCGGCCCGAGCTCCACCACAGGCACCGGTCCGCCATCGTCGGGTGGAGTCAGGCGTGTTCCCACGTCCGCCATCACCATCAGCCGCTGGGGACGCTCGTGGCGTCGAGCCAACTCGGCCTGCACGGCACCGTCAGGGGACCGACGAGCACGGAAGACCTGACGGCGGCAAGGACCTGACCGAACGTCGCCGACCCGCGCCACGTGTCGTCCGGCGCGACCTGTGCACGCTCGATCCCGGCGGTCCAGACCCCCACCTGGTGCCCGGCGGTGCAGCACTCGACAGGCAGGCAGGGCGAGCGCACCGGCCGGTCGCCGCACCCGGTGCCTTGTGCTACGGGACCTGCCCTTCGATCGCCGGGACGTGGCTGTCGGCCGTCATGACGTGATCTCTGGCCAGCGGCGATCGGTCAACGGCCTTGGCGACCGCGTCCAGCGCCTCCTCCATTGCGACCTCGGTCGGCAGGTCGAGACCCCCCCGCCATACGCGTAGCTCGTTGAAGAGCAGGTTCAGGACTAGCACCACGATGACCGTCGACGTGATCGAGCTCCCGAAGATGACCTGGAAGTTGTTGGGGAAGTGCTCGTAGATGCTCGGCGCCACGACCGGCATCATGCCCACCCCGAGCGAGACGGCGACGATCAGGAGGTTGTGGCTGGCCCGGAAGTCCACCCGGGCAAGGGTGCGGATCCCGACCGCCGACACCATCGCGAACATCGCCAGCGCGGCGCCGCCGACGACGGGTCCCGGCAGGCTGGCCACCACCTGGCCGACTTTCGGCAGCACCCCCAGGATGACCAGGAACAGCCCGGCCATGCTGACGACGTACCGGCTGCGTACCTTGGTGAGCCCGACCAGCCCGACGTTCTGGGCAAAGGCGGTGTCCGGGAAGGAGTTGAAGAAGCCGGCCAGGACGGCCGACAGCCCGTCGGTGGCGATCCCACGGGCGATGTCGGTGGGGCTCAGCTTGCGGTCCACCATCTCCCCCACCGCCAGCATGTCGGCCGTGGACTCGGTGAAGGTGACCAGCATCACGATGATCATGGAGATGATCGCCGACGCCTCGAACGTCGGCGCCCCGAAGCGCAACGGCTGGCTCATGCCGACGACCCCGGCCTTGCCCACGGTGGAGAAGTTGGTCATGCCCATCGGGATCGCCACAACGGTGCCGAGCACCATGCCCCCGAGCACCGCCAGCTGGGCGACGACGCCACGACCGAAGCGGGTCACGAGGATGATGAACAGCAACACCAGGCCGGCGAGGCCGAGGTCACGCGGCTCGGCGTAGCCCGGCGCCGAAGCATTGTTCCCGGCGATCAGGCCGGTGGCGGCCGAGATCAGCGACAGTCCGATGATGGTGATCACCGTGCCGGTCACCAAGGGTGGGAAGAAGCGCAGCACCATGGAGAAGGGCCGGGCCAGGGCCACACCGACGACGCCGGCGATGATGAGCGACCCGTACATGGCGGGAATGCCGTAGTGGCTCCCGATGAGGATCATCGGGGTGACGGCGACGAACGTCGCGCCGGCCACGACCGGCAGCCGCACGCCGAACAGCTTGCCGATCCCGAGGCTCTGGATCAGCGTGGCGATCCCAGCGGTGAACAGGTCGGCGTTCACGAGCAGGCCGATGGTCGACGTCGACAGCTTCAACGCCCCGCCGACGATGAGCGGCACAGCGACGCAGCCGGCGTACATGACGAGCACGTGCTGCAAACCGAGCGAGACGAGCCGCGGCGCCGGCAGCACCTGGTCGACGGGGTGCCGACCGGACCGCTTGCCTTGTGCCGCTTCGGAACGACCGGCGAACGACATGAGCCCTCCTCAACGTCCGCTGCCACCACGGATGGTCCTAAGCCACCGCCGCGGCTTCCACTGGAACAGCGACAACCCGGCCTTGCAGGACGAGCGCCCCGCGCTCATTCAACGGTTAGACAACCCGTTTACACACGGTTCGACGAACTGTAAGCAGCGTAAGCATGTTGGCTTCGATAGTCAACGATTGCGGTAGACGTTCATCTGCACGTAATAATTGACCTGCCCGGCCGCCGCGCACGCAGCCCGCACGCCGCGCCCCGCCCCAGAAAACCCGGCCAAACCAGCGCAACAGGCGGTCCAGCTTTGGTGCGACCGACTGGCGCCGATCCCATCCTTCAGGCTGGCCCGGTCCTGGCCCCCGGCCCAGTCGGTCCCGGCCCAGTCGGTCCCGGCCCGTCGGACCGGCTCACGACCACTTGACATTTTGTTCATCTCGCCTCATGCTCGTGTCGATCTGCTCCCTCCTGAGAGGAGCCGCTATGAAGGTCTGGATCGACCAGGAGCTCTGCACCGGCGACGGCCTGTGCGAGGAGATCGCCCCCTCGGTGATGATCCTGCACAGCGACGGCCTGGCGTACGTGAAGGAAGGGGACGACATCCTGCTCGAACCCGGCGGGCGGTCGAGCGTCGCCGCCGTACCCGAGGGCATGCAGGACGAGGTGCGGGAGGCCGCCACCGAATGCCCCGGCGAGTGCATCTTCATCGAGGCGCCCTGATCCGCGGGCGGTCCCCGGCACCCACGCGCACCCGGTCGGACCAGCCCGTGGGAGCGGGCGGCCGTGGTGCCGAGATGCTCCCGGCGCGTTCGGTGGCGGCGCTCAGGCTCGCAGTGCGATGTCGTCCGGCCGGACCGGGGCGCGTGGTAGCTCCAGGCCCGTGGCATCACGGATCGCCGCCAGCACGGCGGGGCCCGACGAGATGGCCGGGGGCTCGCCGACCCCCTTGGCCCCGTATGGCGCACCGGGCTCAGGCTCCTCGATCAGAGTGATCGCCACGTCGGGCGAGTCCAGCGCGGTGGGGATGAGGTAGTCCGTGAACGACGGGTTGCGGACCTGCCCACCGTCGAGGACGATCTCCTCCATCACCGCCAGCCCGACGCCCTGGGCGATGCCGCCCTCGATCTGCCCGGTGACCTGCAGGGGGTTCAGTGCCCGACCGACGTCCTGGCCGGTGGCGACCTGGACGACCCGCACCAGCCCGAGGCCGGGGTCGACATCGACGACCGCCCGGTGCGCCACGAACATGAACGACAGGTGGGCGTCGCCCTGGCCGTCGGCGTCGAGCGGCGTCGTCTGCCGGTGCCGGTGGACGCACCGCTCCTCGACCGGGCCGCCCGCCAGGATCTCCGCCAGGTCCATCCGCTGCGCCGTCGCCTCCCGCACCACCTCGCCGTCCGACCACACCAGGCCGGCTGCTGTACAGCCCCAGAGCCCGGCCGCCCGCTCCACAAGCACGCCGCGCGCCTGCTCGCACACCTGCTTGACCGCACCGCCGCTCATCCACGTCTGGCGCGAAGCACTCGTCGAGCCCGCCGAGCCGACGCCGGTGTCGGCGTCGGCCAACACCACGTCGACGAGCCCCAGCTCCTCGCTGGCGATCTGCTCGACGAGCGTGACGAAACCCTGGCCGACCTCGGCCGTGGCGACGTGCACGGTGGCCACCGGCGACCCCGACGCGCCCAGCTCCAGCCGCAGCCTCGCCGCCACCGAGTCGTCGAAGCCCTCGGAGAAGCAGATGTTCTTGAAACCGACGGCCAGTCCCAGACCCCGCCGGAGATCGGCGACATCGGCAGTCATCCCCGCCCCACCCGGCCTGGCCATCATCGGCAGCTTGTCGGACAACGACGGAGGCAGGGGATGCGCCACGGCAGCGCGGATCACCTCGGCGACCGGCGCCGTGCCGGTGATCACCTGCCCGGTGACGAGCCGGTCGCCGGTCCGCAGGGCGTTGCGCAGGCGCAGCTCCACCGGATCCATGCCGAGGGCGACTGCCAGCTTGTCCATCTGGGCCTCGTGGGCGAAGCACACCTGGACGGCCCCGAAGCCGCGCATGGCACCGCACGGCGGGTTATGAGTCCGCACCGCGTACCCGTCGATCACGGCGTTGGGCACCCTGTAGGGCCCAGGAGCAAAGCAGGCGGCGTTGGCGACGACAGCCCCGCTCGATGACGCGTACGCCCCACCGTCGAGCAGCACGCGGGCCTCGACCTTCACCAGATCGCCCGCGCGCGTCGCATGGTGCCGGTACCACATGCGAGCCGGGTGGCGGTGGACGTGGCCCAGGAACGACTCGTCACGCGAATAGACCATCTTCACCGGCCGACCGGTGCGCAGAGCAAGAAGACAGAGGTGGATCTGGAGGCTCACGTCCTCGCGGCCACCGAACGCACCACCGACACCGGCAAGCGTCAGGTGCACAAGCTCGGGTGGCAGGCCTAGGCAGGCAGCGATCTGGTCGCGGTCGACATGGAGCCACTGGGTGGCGATGTGCAGCCGCACACCCCCGTCGTCGGCAGGCACCGCCAAGCCCGACTCCGGCCCCATGAAGGCCTGGTCCTGCATGCCGACCTCGTAGATCCCCTCGACCACCACCTCCCCGCACGCATCCGTGGTGCCGTGGCGGATCGCCAGGTGGCGGAACACGTTGCCGTCGGGATGCAGCGCGGGCCCGACCAGCGCTGCCTCTGGGTCGACGACCGGCTCGAGCACCTCGTACGTCACGTCGATCGCCGCCGCAGCGGCAACGGCGGTCGCCGGGTCGTCGGCGGCGACCGCCGCCACCGGCTCTCCCTGGTAGCGGACCACGTCGCCGGCGAACACCGGCTGGTCGCGGTGCTCGAGCCCGAAGGTGGGCGAGCCCGGCACGTCCGACGCGGTGAGCACGGCCCGGACCCCGGGAACCGCCAGCGCGCCGGCCACGTCGACCGACACGATGCGCGCGTGGGGATGGGGGCTTCGAAGCGTCTTCGCGAACAGCATCCCCTCGGCCGACAGGTCCGAGGAGTACACGAACGCCCCCTGGACCTTGGGGACCCCGTCGGGACGCCGGATGTCGGCGCCGATGTCGGAGGGCCGGCGGACGGCCACGGTCGAGCTACCCATCGGCGGCCTCTCGCTCTCGTTGCACGGTTCGCACCGCCTCGATGATCCGGCCGTAGCCGGTGCAGCGGCACAGATTGCCCGACAGCGCCTCGCGCACGTCGAGCTCGGTGGCATCGGGACGCGTCGACAGCAGGTCGTGGATGGCGACGACGAAACCGGGCGTGCAGAACCCGCACTGCACCCCGCCCGCCGCCACAAGTGCCTGCTGGATGTCCGACAGGCCGCCGGGCGGGGTCAGACCCTCGACCGTCGTGACCTCGGCACCGACGGCGTCGACGGCCAGCACGCAGCACGAGCACACCACCGACCCGTCGAGGAGCACCGAGCACGACCCGCACTCCCCCTGCTCGCAGGCACCCTTCGTCCCGAGGAGACCGAGGTCGTCGCGCAGCACGTTGAGCAGGCTGTCGCCGACCCACGCTCCGACGACCCGTCGGACGACGCCGTTGACGGACAGCTCGTACGGCGCCACTACCACCGGCGCCTCGCCGGTCGGTCCCGACGCTGCGCGCCCCGAGACGTCGGTAGACGGTTGACCGGGCGTCTCCGACGGCGCCTGCTGCGGCATCCGGTCAGGCTGAGATGACATCGATGCTCCTTCGCAGGGCGCGACCGGCGAGCACCGCGACCGCATGGCGGCGGTACTCGGCCGTGGCTCGGTGATCGGTGATGGGGCGGGCCGCGCCGGCAACGAGCTCGGCGAACCGCGCCACCGCCGCTTCCGGCACGGTCAGCCTGCCCCAGTCGATCTCCCCGGCGATGAAAGCCTCGGCCTCGACTGGACGTACCGGGACGGGTCCGACGGAGCCGAGACCGCAGGCGACCGTCCTGCGCTCCTCGTCCACCACCAGCGCGGCCGATGCCAGTGCGATCACCATGGCGTTGCGGGTACCCACCTTCAGGAACTGCTGCGCACCGCGCGCCGGCGGCACTCGGACGCGGACGAGCACCTCGCCGGGCCGGATCGCGGTGCACTTCACCCCGGTGATGAGCTCTCGCAGCGGCACCGTGCGGGTGCCGGCCGTGGAGCTGAGCTCCACGCTGGCGTCGAGCGCCGCCAGCACCGGGAGGGTGTCGCCTGCCGGGCTCGCCGTCGCGATGTTCCCGCCGACGGTACCGGCATTGCGGATCTGCGGCGAGCCGACGGTGCGCGCCGCCGCGGCCAATGCCGGCACGGCCGCCGCCAGCTCGGCGGCGATGGCGCTGAACGTCATGCCGGCGCCGAGCACGACCTCGGCCGGGGTGATCTGGACCTCGCCCAGTTCCCTGACCCGCCGAAGGGCAACGACCGCCACCGGCCGGCGCCGGCCGGCGTTCACCTCGACGGCGAGGTCGGTGCCTCCCGCCAGCAGCGTCGCTCCCGGCGTCGCCGCAGCCGCGTCGACCGCCTCGTCCAGGCGGGTGGGCCATGCGACGCTCATCGGACCGTCTCCCAACGTTGCGCCAGGCGTGTCGCGGCCCGCCTGACGGTGCAGGCCACCGACGCTGCATCAAACGCCACGAGCTCGCCCGCTTCGACCACCGGCCGGCCGCCGACGAGCAGCAGCTCCAGCGGCGGCAGGGAGCCGAGCACCAGTGCCGCCACCGGGTCGGCCATGCCGGCATGCGCCGCTCCGTCCAGGCGCCAGACGGCGATGTCGGCAAGCTTGCCGACCTCGAGGGAACCGAGCTCGTCCTGGCGCCCGAGGCACCGGGCACCCCCGATGGTGGCCATGGCGAGCGCCTGGCGGGTGCTGACGGCCTGTGCTCCAGACCGGGCACGACCGGCGAGCAGGGCCGCCCGCATCTCCGGGCCGAGCTGGCCCGCCTCGTTCGACGCGGCGCCGTCCACGCCGAGCCCGACCGCCACGCCCGCTCGCAACAGCTCCGGCACCGGCGCGATCCCCGCACCCAGGCGGCCGTTCGAGCTCGGGCAGTGCGCGACGCTCGTCCCCGTCGCCGCCAGTCGGGCAGTGGCGCGCGCGTCGAGGTGCACACCGTGGGCGAACCACACGTCGCCGCCGACCCAGCCCACCGACTCGACATACTCCATCGGGGTGCATCCGAAGGTCTCGGTGCAGAACCGCAGCTCCTCGACGGTCTCGGCCAGGTGAGTGTGCAGCCTGGCCCCCCGGCGCCTCGCCAGGGCTGCGGCCTCGCGCATGAGCTCGGTGGTGACCGAGAAGGGCGAGCACGGCGCCACCGTCACACGCACCATCGCGCCGGGACCGGGGTCGTGGAAGCGATCGATCGCCTCTTCGGTCGCGGCCAACGCGGCGTCGGTCGCCTCGACCACCTCGTCGGGTGGGAGCCCGCCGGCCGAGCGGCCCAGGTCCATGGAGCCGCGGGACAGGTGGAGCCGAACGCCAACCTCGGTTGCGGCACCGACCTCGGCTGCCAGCAGGTCCCCCGCTCCGGCCGGGAACAGGTAGTGGTGGTCCGCGGTCGTCGTGCAGCCCGTGCTGGCCAGCGCCACGAGCGACCCGAGCGAGGCTGCCCGCAGCATGTCGGCGTCGAGGAGCGCCCACAACGGGTACAGCTCCCGAAGCCAGTCGAACAGGATGGCGTCGGGAGCGTGGCCCCTGGTGAGCCACTGGGATCGG
>JAKAYQ010000107.1 GCA_021826725.1 Actinomycetes bacterium | reverse complement strand
GAGATCCTCCAAGTGCCGGTGCTGCTCCTCGACGGCACCGGGGTGCGTGCCGGGGACGCCAAGATCCGCAAGAACGGTGTGGAGTTGCACCTCGCGGTCGGTCTGGTCGCACGACGCCGTGAGGGCGGACGGGTGGTCGTCGAGGCACGCCTGTTGGGGGCGACGCTCGGCGAGGGATGGTCGGCGATGAGCAAGCTGCTCGCCGGGGTCCGCCCCGGGCTGGTCATCGTCGACGGCGAGGAAGCGATCACCGACCTCGCCGTTCAGGTCTTTGGGATCGACACGCCCATCCAGCGCTGTCTGTTCCACCTGGAACGCCAGACACGGTGGATGGCCCGCTACCTCGACCGCCTCGACGCTGCGACTGCCGACGAGCTCCAAAGCCGCCTGCACGAGCTGCTCGCCGACGCGTACGCCACCGGTGACCTCACCACCGCTGTGGCCGCCTACAACGCGCTGATCGACACCGCCGAGGCCCTCGGGGCCGACCACGCCGTCACCCACCTCCGCAACGCCGCACCGCACGCGTCTACCTTCGCCACCCACCCCGGCGCAGGCAGGCCGCTCTTCGGCGACAAGGGCCGCCCAGAGCTCGCCACCGGGGTCCTCGAACGAGTCATGCGCGAGATGAACCGGCGCACCGACGTCGGAGTCCGCTGGTCGATCCCCGGCGCCAGGGGCATGCTCATGGTCAAGCTCGCCCGCAAGTACCATCACGGTCGGTGGTCACCCAAGACGGCCACCAGCGACAACCCCAACGTGCGGTTCAGCCTCGTCGCCTGACCGGGATGTCAGGACTTCGCCTCGCTACCGAGCCTTGAGTCACCAGCATGGAGCTCACCTGGTGGACGAAGTCGACTCGTCCACCCGTCACCACGCGCGACGTGTAGCACACGGGCTACCGCTGAACTGAAGCGGCAGCGCTGCACCACCACTGCGCCACGATTGGTGGTGGCGCAACTTCGGTAGCAAGGCGGGTGGCCAAGTTGTCACTCATGGTAAAGGTCGTTGGCGAGGTCGTTGATCTTGCGCACGAGCCGGCGGGTACCGGGTATGGGACGGTAGCCATAGTGGGTATAAAAGCTGGCTGCGTCGTCGCTGATGGCATCGACGACGACGAAGCGGGCGGCGACGATATCGGTGGCGTCGACGATCCGGCGAGAAGCATCAGCGAGCAAGGTGCCACCTAGGCCCTGGCCGTGGAGATCGCGGTGCAGAGCGAGCCGGGCGATGAGCACCGCCGGGATGCGCTCTGGCGAGCCTCTTCCAATTTGGTGGGGAATGCTGTGGCGTTCGATGACGTGGCCGGCGAGGGCGAAGTAGGCGAGGACCGAGCCGGCTCGCGTCCATACCCAGGTGCGTCCAGAGCGAATGGCTTCGGCGTGATGGGCGGACCGGCGAAGCCACTCATCGAGGCCGAGTTCGCCGGAGTTGAACGAGGCGAGATCGTCGTCGGGGTGGAGGTGTCGCGAGCGGAATTCGGCGTCGCTCACTGTCGGGTGACGAGACTTCCAAGTTTCTGGGCGGCCTTGTGCAACGGCAGGTTCGGCTCGGGCGGCTGGTCGAGTGCGTCGAGGAGCTGGTCGAAGAACGCCGAGGGGACCAAGGTGGTGTTGGCTTCGGCAACGACCTGCTCGGCCCGCCGTTCCGCGGCATCGAGGATGAAGCTGGTGAGCGTTTGGTTGGTCAGACTGGCCGCCTGTTTCAGCAGTGCCTCATGTTCGCGGTCGGTGCGGACTTCGATCCGTGCGGTCTTGGGCATGGACGCTCCCTGTGATATGGCGTACGGACAGTGTACGGAAGCGAGGGACTCCTGGCAAGCCAGTCGGGTTCGTTTGCTTGCGCCCCCATGAGCCCCCAGAACGACGCCAACCGACGCCAACTCTGGCGTGGTTGCGCTCAGCAAGGCTGCAGGTGAGCGGCTATATTCGTTCGGCGTGGCTGCTCCGAAAGGAGGGGCCAGGAGCCCTGATAATGCTGAGGTCGCTGGTTCGATTCCAGCTAGCCCCACCAAAGCCCTGGCGGGAGGCCAATTCCACGACTGGGCTCGGTCCCGTGAGCGCAGTATCCATCCTGGGCGGGTCGTAGCCGCAGCGCCCCCTTCAAGTCCCGCCATCCCCGCTCGACCTGCGACAGCTGCTTGTAGGCGAGGGCGAGGTCCGTCGAACGGGACGACCGGACCCTCCTCGCTGGCCTTCTCGTACTCGTTCTCCTTGGCCGTCGCGAGGTCGATCTCCTCGTCCGCGACGTCCACCTCCCAGTAGGTCGAGGAGGTGTCGACGAAGATGACGTCGCAGGACAGGTTCAGCAGGTTCGCCGTGCGGTCGAAGATGCCGGTCGCGATCTCGCCGAGCGCGTCGAGGAGGAAGTCCATCGCCGCGTATGCGCCGTCGTCATCGAAGCCAGGGCAGCTCGTGAGCGCGACCCGCTTGCGCGCCCAGGACACGCACGCCACCTTCGAGGCAGGCTCCAGGCAGCGCTGGGCGACGAGCGCGAACAGGATCCGCTCTGCCACCTCGCCGTCGAGCCGGCGATCCTTGGCCGCAGCGTGCAGCACCCGGGCGATCCCGAGGCGGTGCCAGAGCTCGTCGAGCACGTACGCGCCCCCGAAGCGCCGGATCGGCGGCCCGTTCGGTGAGCTCCCGCCACAGATGGTCACCGGGCAGCCAGCGAGCCCGCTGACCGTGAGGCACGATGTCGGCGACCGCCTCGCCGTGCACGGTGAGGACCACCCGCTCGCCGGCCCGTACAGGATCGATGACCTGGCTCGTCTGATTGCGAAGCTCGCGCACGCCGACCTTCATGTGCGACGGCGTAGCACATCGGTTCGGTTCTCCCAGGTCAGGACCGTGCCAGGACCGGCTGTGTCGTGGGGCGAGTGGGGGTGCAGGACGATCTCCAAGCCAGTGCGTCCAGGCGTTCCCACAGTCCAGCCGGGTGCGAATTGGCGATCTTCTTCTCCGTCGAGCCTGTGAACTGCTTGAACCTGACGGCAACCGGGGTGGTGTGCGAACTGTCCGGTCCACCGGCGCAACCCCAGTGTCGCCGATCAGTGTCATGGCCACCGTGCGAAGACCCCGCCACGTGTGCCGTGAACTGGGGCGATCCACCGTTGCTCACGCATGGCACCTGAGCTTGGTCAGACGAGACCACGACCGCCGACGACGCCCGGGAGCGGGCAACTACGCAGGCAGTGATCCGCCTGTGCGTCAGGTGGCGGCGGGCTGTGCGACGATCCGGTCGATGCGAATCCGGATCTTCAGGCGAACCTCGCCGGGCTGGCGCATCGGGTAGCTGTCGAGCCCCAGGTACTTCTTCGCCAGCGCGTCGATGTGGGCGTCGGCCCCGTCGGTGGCGACCTCGGCCACCGTGCCACGTACGGCGATCACCCGGTAGGGGTCGTCAGGGTCGACGACCGTCAGCGCCACCCGACCGTTGCGCTCCAGGTCGTTGGCCTTCACCCTGCCGCGTGCGGTGTTCACCACGAGGTCGCCGCCGTCGTGGTCGATCCACAGCGGCGTCAGGTGTGGGCTCCCGTCGGAGCCCACCGTGGCCAGGTGCGCCAGCACCGGGCGCTCGATCAGGGCGATGGCCGCGGCATTGAGCTGTGGCTCGGACATGGTCCTCCTCAAAGACGTGCTGGTTGCATCCGGGCGATGCGTCGTGGCTTGCCGTCGACCTGCCGGGCGAGCGGTGCTCACCTCGCAGATTAGGGCGTTTGGGCGCTTCGCGCGGCGGCCGGATCCGAGCCTCGTGTGCCGTGTGGTGGGTGCCGTGTGGTGGGTGCCGTGTGGTGGGTGCCGTGTGGTGGGTGCCGTGTGGTGGGTGCCGTGTGGTGGGTGCCGTGTGGTGGGTGCCGTGTGGTGGGTGGTGGTCTCGTCGGGCACTACCGTGCCGGCATGCTCGTCGGTGCGCACGTCAGGGGTGGAGGCTCGTTGGCCGACACGGTTGAGCGGGGACGCGAGATCGGGGCTGACGCGATCCAGGTCTTCACCCAGAGCCCGCGCATGTGGCGCCCCAGCCGGCACACCCCCGATGCCATCGCAAGCTTTCGTGACGTCATGGCTGGGCAGGACGAGATCCAGGCCGTGTTCTGCCATGCCACGTACCTCGTCAACCTGGCCACGTCGGATCCGGCGCTGCTGACCCGATCGGTCGAGTGCCTGGTCGACAATTTCCGGATCGCCACCGCCATGGGTGCCCAGGGTCTGGTGGTGCACGTGGGTAGCCACCGTGGCGGTGGGTTCGAGGGCTGCCTCGACCAGGTGGTCACGGCCCTGGCGGAGGTTTTGCGTTCGGTGCCGCCCCCCGATGACGGAGCGGTGTGCCCGATCCTGCTGGAGAACGCGGCGGGTGCCGGTGGCACCGTCGGGCGTGACTTCACGGAGCTGGCCTCCATCCTCGAACGGGTGGTGGACCCGTGGGGCCCTGGACCTGGTCGAACCGACGGTGGGGTTGCTGGTGCCGACGGTGGGGTTGGTGGAGCCGGCGGAGCTGGCACCGGCGCTGGTAGGCCTGGTGCCGCGGCTGGTGGAGGCAGCGGCGGGGTTGGTGGGCATGCCGAGGAGGGCGACCGACTGGGTGTGTGCCTCGACACCCAGCACCTGTGGGCCTCGGGGATCGACTTCGCGTCCGTCGAGGCGGCCGATCGGGTGGTCGACCGCATCGATGAGGTCGTCGGTCTCCACCGGCTGCGATGCCTGCATCTGAACGACTCGGCAGTGGGGTTCGGGGCCAACCGCGACCGGCACGCCAACCTGGGCTCGGGCACCATCGGTGACGCCGGCCTGGCCGCACTCCTGGGGCATCCGAAGCTGCAGGGCATGCCTGCGGTGCTCGAGGTCCCCGGCGACGGGTCCGGCCCGACGGCGGCTGAGGTGGCCCGAGGCAAGGCGCTGGTGCTGAGGGGCGTAAGCGACCGGAACGAGCGGCGCTCCGGGGTCCGGTAACGTGCCTGGGGCCGGCGCCTACGCCGGCCCACAGCCGGGCCGGGTGACGGCCGGTACGTCGCCTGTCGGGCCTACCGCTGCCAGCTCGCCCGCCGGCTCCGCGCCGGGCCGCCGCAGCGGTCCAGGCCCGTCCAGTCAGGAGCACCCGCCGTGAGCGACAACCGGACCGACACGCGAACCGAGACGGACTCCATGGGACCCATCGAGGTTCCGGGCGACAGGTACTGGGGGGCCCAGACCGCTCGCTCCCTCGTCCACTTCTCGATCGGGCACGACACCATGCCCCGGCCGATCATCCGGGCTATCGGCATCCTGAAGGAGGCGGCCGCCCGAACCAACGCCGAGCTCGGAAAGATGCCAGCCGAGTTGGCCAACCTGATCGTGCGGGCCGCGAGCGAAGTCCGCGACGGCATCTGGGACGAGCACTTCCCCCTTCGGATCTGGCAGACCGGCAGTGGCACCCAGACGAACATGAACGCCAACGAGGTCATCGCCAACCGGGCCATCGAGCTGGCCGGTGGTGTCGTCGGGTCGAAGGACCCCGTGCACCCGAACGACCACGTCAACATGTCGCAGTCGTCCAACGACACGTTCCCGACCGCCATGCACATCGCAGCGGTGGAAGAGGTCGTGAACCGGCTGGTCCCGGCCGTGCGTGCCCTGAGGGACGCGCTCGACACCAAGGCGCAGGCGTACGCGGACGTGGTCAAGATCGGCCGCACGCACCTGATGGACGCAGTGCCGCTCACCTTGGGCCAGGAGCTGTCGGGGTATGTCGCCCAGCTCGATGCCGACCTGCTGCGCCTGGATGGCTGCCTGCCCTCGCTGCTGGAGCTTGCCCTCGGCGGCACCGCGGTGGGTACCGGCCTCAACACCCACCCCGAGTTCGGCGAGCGCGCCGCCCGCCACATCGCGGACGCAACCGGGTTGCACTTCGTCACCGCCCCCAACAAGTTCGCCGCCCTGGCCGGCCATGACGCGCTGGTGCAGCTGAGCGCCACCATCCGCACTCTGGCGGTGTCGCTGACGAAGATCGCGGACGACATCCGGTGGCTCGGCTCCGGTCCCCGCAGCGGCCTGGGCGAGCTGGTCCTGCCTCCGAACGAGCCCGGGTCGTCGATCATGCCCGGGAAGGTCAACCCGACCCAGTGCGAGGCCATGATCATGGTCTGCATCCAGGTGATGGGGAACGACGCAGCAGTGGCCGTGGCCGGCAGCCGCGGCAACCTGGAGCTCAACGTGTGCAAGCCGGTCATCGCCCACAACGTGCAGCACTCGATCCTGCTGCTCTCCGATGCCTGCACCACGTTCCGGGAGTTCTGCATCGACGGTCTCGAGCCCGATCGGGCCCGTATCCGCCAGCACCTGCAGAGCTCGCTCATGCTGGTCACCGCCCTCAACCCGCTCATCGGCTACGACAAGGCCGCCGAGGTGGCGAAGAAGGCGCACCACGACGGCACCACCCTGCGCGAGGCGTGCGTCGCCCTGGCGTACCTGTCCGGCGAGGAGTTCGATCGAGCCGTGCGGCCGGAGGAGATGGTCCACCCGTGACACGACGCAGGTCGGTGGCGCCTGGGCGCCGGCCTGCCTGTCAGCCTGGTCGGCTCGACCAGGCTGCGCCGGCCTGGGTTTCCTGCCGTTGGTCGGCTCAAGGCAACGGTGCAGCGCGTGGCTCACCGGCCAGAATCCGGAGATCGCTCTCCGCCGACGAACACCGATCGCTGGCCGCGGTCGACCATGTGTGGCTCGGCAGCATATTGGGTACAACGGCGGGAAGCGCACCGACGCCTGGTGCCGGAATGCAATCGTCAGACCGGGAACGGGCTGCCCCGCAGCGTACCGGCAACGGGCCACAGGTATGGGAGGCAGGCGAACGCCAATGAGACGGGTGCACGCGAGCGGTCCAAACGGCAGTGCACGAGCAGAGGCGACGGGCACGGCTTCGGACGCAGCATCCGGCCTGATCGGCGCAACGGCCACGGGTGCAGGCTCGGACCCAGGTGCTTCCTCAGCCGCGGGGGCCAGCGCCGCGCCCGAGGCCACATCCATCCCGGCGGCAGGCGCGACTCCGGTGGATGATCGAGTGCCGCCGCCGCCGATCGCAGAGGGGATGCCGGCCGAGCGCAGTGTCGAGCAGGCCGATCACGTACCTGCTCCTGGCGCCCGTGCCAGATCGGCCAGGGGCGTCGTCCCGGCCACGCGAACCAGCGCGGTGTGGACAGCCGTGGTCGTCGGATTGGTGTTCTTGACAGTGGTCCTGGTGTTCATCCTGCAAAACCTGCAGGACGTCGATGTGCGGTTCTTCACGGCACGATGGCGGATCCCTCTGGGCCTCGATCTCCTGATGGCGGCGGTGCTCGGTGGCCTGGTCGTGGTGATGGCCGGGGCCGTCCGGCTTCTTCAGCTCCGCCGCGTCGCCCGACGGCACGCTCGGGCTCACAGCGGAGGGTGAGCCGGAGCAACGGCGGCTGCTGGCAACGGCTTGGGCCGCCAGCCGGGCGACGCCCGGCTGGGCTTGGAAGTGGCATGCCTGGGACGTGGCATGGCTCAAGCGTGGCGAAACTTCGGATCGGCGGGCCGGGGCGGCGGAGCCAGGCTGTCAGGCTGTCAGGCGACCGGCAGGTCCCACATCGGGAACCACCGGGACAGGTCGCTCTCGACCGGCAGATCGCTGCCGATCACGCTGCGGATCCGCAGCTCCAGCTCGCTGTTGCGCTGCTGGCGGCCGGTTGGTGCGAAGGGGTAGAAGGTGCCCCGCTTCGCCAGGTAGACGAGGAAGAGGGAGGTGCCGGTCGAGCCCAGGTCTCCGACGACACCTGGACCGGGCCGGAAGCCGAACACCGAGCACAGCAGCTGCTCGCTCCATCCGGCGTCCTCGAGCGAGCTGTGGACCATGTGCACCCGGGTGACGAGATCCTCGACGGTGCCGCCGTCGACCACGATCCACTGGTAGCCGAAGCTGTCGACGGCGTGCCGGACGGTCAGGTCGGCGGCGCCGGCCATACCCGATCCGTCGTCGAGGGCGGCGAGGGACGTGGCGCCCCCGCTGACAGCGACATCCGATCCTGGCGTGCTGCCGGTCCCCGAGCGGTCCGCCGCCGACGATTCGAGGTCCGGAGCCGGCCCACTTCCCGTGGCCAGCAACGCAGCGATGTCGCGCTGCATCTGCTCGAACGACGGTCCGGTCGGCGGCTTGGCACACACGCCGGCTCGCCCCGACGGCAGCAGACCGGTCGCCGCCTGAAGGGTCAACGCTGCGCCGGAGAGGGCGAAGAGCTGGTCCAGGTTGGGCTTGACCGGCTTCGTCCGGCCGAGGATGGTGTCGAGCAGTCCCATGTGTGCTGTCGGGTCCTGGTAGGTAGGTGAGCAGTCAGTGGGTGGTCAGTGGCTGGGTGGCCAGCGGGTGGGTGGAAGCCAGTGGCATACGGTCAGGGACGGTTGAGCTCCGCCTCGATCTTGGCGAGCTGGTCCAATCGCTTCTGCAGGGGCGGGTGGGTCGAGAAGAGCGACGACACGCTCACCCCCTTGGTCAGTGCCGGGGTGAAGAAAAAGGCGTTGAAGTGCTCGGCGGCTCGCAGGTCCCTCGTCGGGATGCGGCCCATGTCGCCGGTGACCTTGATGAGTGCCGACGCGAGCAGCGATGGTCGGCCCGTCAAGATGGCGCCCGACCGGTCGGCTGCAAGCTCCCTGTAGCGCGACAGGGCCATGGTCAACATGAAGCTGATGGCATAGACGACCACCGAGAACAGCAGCACGGCCATCTCCATCGCGGCCAGGCTCTGTCCGCTCTGGTTGTTGCGGCCGCCGCCGCCACCCCCGAACCCGCCGAACAGTCCCATGTAGAACATGACGCGGGTGACCATGCCGGCGACCATGCCGAGGAAGCTGGCTATGGTCATCACCGCCACGTCGCGGTGCGCGACGTGCGACAGCTCGTGGGCGAGGACCGCTTCCAACTCGGGCTCGTCGAGCCGGCGCATGATGCCACGGGTGGCGCACACGACTGCGTTGGACGGGCTGCGCCCGGTGGCGAAGGCGTTGGGCATGTCGACGTCGGCGATGGCGACACGGGGCTTGGGCATGTCGGCCAGCGCGCACAGGCGGTCGATGATCCCGTGGAGCTCGGGGGCCTGCTCAGGGGTGACGATGTGCCCCTTCATCCCCCACAGGGCGATCTTGTCGGAGAACCAGTACTGCACGAAGGCCAGACCGAGCGGCACGATCAGGACGATGGCGATCGAGGCGCCGACGGCGTACAGCACGCCACCGACGACCGCGTAGAGCACGACGAGCAGCAGGCCTGTGATGAACATGCGGATGGTGAGCCCGCGGTCAGCGGGGATCCGGTGACTGATCGCCATCAGACGGCCCCCGTCGTGCTGCGGCCCGAGGTGGTTCCCGCGCCTGCAGCGACTCCCTGCCGGCCATGCCGGCGGTGTGCGTGCACACCCATGATGCGTGGTACCTCACTTCCCATCCGCCCGGCCGCCTCTCGACCCGAGAGGCACGTGACCGCGCGGTCCGCCCATGAGCATAGGGGAGCGGGAACTGCCATTGACTGTCAGTCGGGAGCAGGCCGAGCGCCGCGACCTGGGGTGTTGGGCCTGCAGGGGTGCGGGGCCTGCCGGAGGTGGTGCCATGCCCGGGTGCGGGTTTCGGTGGTGTCGGTGGTAGCTGGGTGGCCGGTGGTGGCGGCGGTGGGTGCCGGTGGTGGCGGCGCATGACGGCGGTGGCGACCCGGCTACCGTGGGTCTCGTGGCTCGACCGCGCTGTCTGCTGACCGTCCACGCCCATCCCGACGACGAGTCGTCCAAGGGTGCGGCCACCGTCGCTCGGTACGCCGCACAGGGTGTCCGCTGTGTCCTGGTGTGCTGCACCGGGGGTGAGGCCGGCGACATCCTGAACCCGGCTATGGACACCGAGGAAGTGCGCCGGGACCTGCCGGCTGTCCGCCGCCGGGAGCTGGGCGAGGCCGTGCAGGTGATCGGCTACCACGAGCTGGTCATGCTGGGCTACCGCGACTCGGGCATGCCCGGCACCGAGGCGAACGAGCACTCCGACTGTTTTGCTCGTGCGCCCTTGGACGAAGCCGTCGGCCGACTGGTGGGGGTGCTGCGACGTGTTCGGCCTGACGTCGTGGTCACCTATCCGGAGGACCAGAGCGGGTACCCGCACCCCGATCACCTCCGGGTGCACGAGGTGACGGTGGCGGCGTTCGATGCGGCTGCCGACCCGGCGACATTCCCCGAGGCCGGCCCGTCGTGGCAGGTGGCGAAGCTCTATGCCAGCGGCTGGTCCTCCAGGCGGGTCCTGGCCATGCACGAGAAGTTCGGGGAGCTGGGGCTCGAGTCGCCGTTCGAGGATGGGTGGCTGGAGCGTGCCCGGCGGCCCGGTCCGCCGGAGACCACGGTGATCGACGTGTCTGGGTTCGCCGACGTGCGCCGGCGCGCCCTGCTGGCGCACCGCACCCAGGTGGACCCCGGGTCGCGGATGTGGTTCGGGTTGCCGCCCGAGGTCCTGCAGGAGGTCCACCCGATCGACGAGTACCAGCTGTTGCGCACGGCGCCGGGTTGGGCCGCCGATCTGCCGAGCCCACTGGGTGCCGGGTCAGTGGAGGATGACCTGTTCGCAGGGGTGCGGGAGTGGGAGGACGCTGGCGGCGTGCCCTCGGTTCCGGGACGATGACGTCCGGCGGGACCGGTGCTCGATG
>JAKAYQ010000106.1 GCA_021826725.1 Actinomycetes bacterium | reverse complement strand
GATCTTCGTCAGGGTCGAGGTCGTCGGGGTCGAGGTCGTCGGGGTCGGGCTGAGCGCACGCTGGTCAGCAGGTCGGGAACCTGCCCGGGGTCGTCCACGCCGGGGTCGAGCCGGTCGAGGTCGTCGGGGTCGGACTGATGGCACCCGGCCGAGTCCCCGCCGGTGACGCACCCAGCGCGGGTCACTGGAGACCGGTGGAGCCGGCGACCCGCCGGCACGGGCAGTTCCGGTGCCGCGGCGTGCCCCGGTGTCGTCCGGACCGATGCACGTCATAGGATCGGCGGAGAAGACGAATGAGGAGGGTCCGAGGGCCGTGACCGAAAGCATCACGATCATCGACAACCGGTCGGGGAACCAGCTCGAGATGCCGATTGTCCGAGGTGGGGTTTCAGCAGTGGACTGGCAGAAGCTGCTACCGGGGGTCTGGTTCTTCGACCCCGGGTTCATGGCCACTGCGGCGTGCGACAGCGCCATCACCTACCTCGACGGCGACGCGGGGATCCTCCGCTACCGCGGCTACCCGATCGAGGAGCTGGCCGAGCGCTCCACCTACCTGGAGGTCGCCTACCTGCTGCTGCATGGTGAGCTGCCGACGGCCGAGGCGTTCGACACGTGGCGGCGTGACATCACCTACCACACGTTCATCCACGAGAACGTACGCAAGCGGTTCCTCGACGGCTTCCACTACGACGCGCACCCCATGGGCATGCTCGTGTCCGCGGTTGCCGCGCTGTCGACGTTCTACCTGGACGCCAAGGACATATTCAACAGTGACTCCCGGCACAAGCAGATCATCCGCTTGATCGCGAAGATGCCGACCCTCGCTGCCGCCGCTCACCGCTTCAGCGTGGGGATGCCGTTCGTCTACCCGGACAACACCTTGGACTTCTGCGCCAACTTCCTGTCGATGATGTGGAAAGTGGCGGAGCCGCACTTCGAGCCCGACCCCGTGCTGGTCCGGGCGCTCGACATCCTGTTCATGCTGCACGCGGACCACGAGCAGAACTGCTCGACGACCGCCATGCGGGTGGTCGGGTCGTCGCACGCCGATCCGTACTCGGCCTGTGCGGCGGCGTGTGCCGCCCTGTACGGCCCGCGCCACGGCGGGGCCAACGAGGCTGTCATCCGGATGCTCACCGAGATCGGCTCGCTCGACGCTGTGCCAGCGTTCGTCGAGTCGGTCAAGCAGGGCCACGGCAGGCTGCAGGGTTTCGGGCAT
Organism: Actinomycetes bacterium; assembly: GCA_021826725.1. Classification (GTDB taxonomy): domain Bacteria; phylum Actinomycetota; class Acidimicrobiia; order Acidimicrobiales; family UBA8190; genus JAJZYI01. The sequence goes on along the minus strand of JAKAYQ010000106.1, from coordinate 9,551 downwards.
CGCGTCTACAAGAACTACGACCCCCGGGCGAAGATCATCAAGCGCACCGCCGACGAGGTGTTTGCGGTCACCGGAAAGAACCCGCTCCTCGACATCGCCCTGAAGCTCGAGGAGATCGCTTTGGCGGACGACTACTTCGTGTCGCGCAAGCTGTACCCGAACGTCGACTTCTACTCCGGCCTCATCTATCAGGCCATGGGCTTCCCGCTCGAGATGTTCCCGGTGCTCTTCGCCATCCCGCGCACCGCCGGTTGGTTGGCGCACTGGGTGGAGATGCTGGACCAGGACTCCAAGATCGCCCGGCCCCGCCAGATCTACGGGGGGAGCGAGCCGCGCACCTACGTGCCGGTGCACGAGCGCGGCCGCTGAGGCCGAGTCGACCGGTACGGGCGGGCGCATGCCCGTACCGGTCTGCGCCCGGTCAGATGCCGGGTGTTGCGGGCGCGGTGGCGCGGGGGACCAGCCGCATCAGACCTTCCTGCACCATCGAGACCGCCAGCTGCCCTGCCTGGGTGTAGAGGAAGCCGCGGGCCAACCCCCGTGCTCCGTAGGCGCTGGGGCTGTCCATGTCGTACAGCAGCCACTCGTCGGCCCGGAACGGGCGGTGGAACCACATGCAGTGGTCCAGGCTGGCTCCCATGAAGTCGGCGTCGTCCCACCGGATGTCGTGTGGGGCGAGCATGGTGTCGAACAACGACATGTCGGACGCGTAGGTGGCGATGCAGGCATGCAGCAGGGGGTCGTCGGGCAGTGTCCCGTCGGCCCGGATCCACAGGCGCTGGACTGGGTCGACGCTGCGCTCGTCCGACCACGGAAGCTCGCCGATGTGCCGCTGGTCGATCGGGTGCGGGCGCGAGAACCACTCCGACAGCCGGTCCCGATAGGGCTCGAGCCGCTCGTGCAGGGTTGGCAGCGTGTCGGGCGGGGGCACCTCCGGCATGGGGAATTGGTGCTCGAGCGGTCCGTCCTCGTCGACGTGGAACGACGCGGCCACGTTGAAGATCGCATGGCCGTGCTGGATGGCCACCACCCGCCGCGTGGTGAAGGAGCGGCCGTCGCGGATCCGGTCCACCTCGTAGAGGATCGGCACGTTCGGGTCCCCGGGACGCAGGAAGTACGCGTGCAACGAGTGGGCTGAACCCCGCTCCACCGTCCGGCCGGCAGCCATCAGCGATTGGGCGGCCACCTGGCCGCCGAACACCCGCTGACGGTGCTCGTCGGGGCTGACGCCCCGGAAGATGTTGACCTCGATGGGCTCGATGTCCAGCAGCTTGACGAGAAAGTCCAATGCGACGCTCACGCCGATCATCCTGGCAGGCGCGAGCAGCCTAGGTGGTGCACGACGTGTGGCAGCCGACGGCTCCGGTGCCGGCTGGGGCTCGCCAACCGTTCGACGCACTGCGCTTGGGGTCGGGACGCGTTCCTGTCGGGCCCGGGGGTCTTGGGGATGCGGAGCGTCAACCTGCGGGGGATGTTGTGCCTGCCCCGGATGCCGTGCCGGTCTTCGTGCCCAGGTGGTTCCACGACGACGAGGAGACAGCGCCGCTGCTGACGATGCCGACGATCAGGCCGGCCACCAGGCTGGCGGCCACCAGGACCCGGCGCCGGCGAGCCCGGTTGCGCTGGGGTGGGGCCACGCTGCGTGCAGCGCGGCTCGCGTCGTGGGCGTCTGCCGCGGCCAGTCGTGTGGCGCGCAGCAGGTGGGCGGCGACGTGGACCGCCACGACGACGAACCACAGCACAAAGCTCACCTGGTGGATGCGGAACAAGGTGTGGTTGCTCGGTCCGGCGATCCACAGGCCGATGCCCGATGCGAACAGCACCACGGTCGACGCCAGGACGACTGGGCCGAGCATGCGCAGCAGCGGGTGCGGCGGCCCCGCCTTTCGGTAGCGCTGGTCCCGGAGGTAGTAGTGCCCAAAGCGCCACATCGTCGAGCTCATCTTCACCGCGAGGGGTGGGATCAGCACCAAGCCGATGAGTATGTGCCACGACACCAGCGAGTGGATGAAGGGGATGGTCAGACCCTCGAAGAAGAACAGGACGATCAGCAGCAAGCCGGTCGTGCCCGTCAGCCGGGCGTTTGCCTCGACTGCCGGGTCGCGATCGTGGTGGTCCTCGCCGACACCGATGATGCGTGCCGCCTCCTGCACCGGCCACGGCGCATCGCTCGCCACCAAGGAGGCCAAGCCTGGGAGCCGCTGCTCGTCGTCGTGCACGGAGCCTGTCAGGGCCCGGACCGTCCCGAGGAGCGGCCGGGACGACACCCCACTCAGGGAGCGGGGAAGGGCGTCGGCCCGGAAGGTCGTCCGACCTGACGCGACGCCGGTGTCGTCGGCCAGCCTCGACTGGCCGCTGCCAATGCCGCTGCCGCCGATGTGCCTGCCGCCGATGTGCCTGCTGCCGACGTGCCTGCTGCCGATGCGGCTGCCGCCGATGTGCCCGTCCGCCAGGTCGTCGTCCGCCCTCGCGGCGCCGCGGCCGGTCCAGATAGGCGGGCCATCGGTCACGTGGCTGCCGGCGAGGTGGTCGGCGCTCGGGACGCGATCACCGAGCGGGCGCGAGCCGCCGGGCTCGTCGGTCTCGTCTGTGGCGACTCGCTCGGGAAGGGTCCGCAGCGTGCGAATGGCTCGCCCGTACTGGTCGACCGATCGACGCTCGTCTCGCGTTCCCCCCAAAAAGGATCGTGCGACTCGGACGCCGACGGTGAGCACTAGCAGGATCGCGACGATGGCGATGATCGGGATCACAGTCTCCTATCCAACCTCGTGTCCGTGGACTGCAGGGGTCGGCCGCCGCCTGCAGGCGGGTCGGCGGGTGGCCGGTGAGGTCGCACCTGGGCCGCAGGGCGCCACGGCAGTCGGGCCATGCCGACCCACCGGCGACCGCTCCGGCCCTGCTCGAAGGGGGCGCGTGGCGGGTGACCGGCGGTCACGTGCCCGACGGGTTCACCGTGACGGGCACATCTCCCATGGTGCCGGTAAGATGTTACAGATGCGTGACGCCGCACTGCGATTGTGGCGGTTCATCCAGACGCCCCGAGGTCGCAAGCTCTTTCGGTACGCGATGTCGTCGGTCATCTCCACCGTCGTCTCCTTCGGTGTGCTGACGCTTGTCTACGGGGTGTTCCGCTGGTGGACCGAGGTGCCCTCGACGTTGTTCGCCAATGTCGTGGCAACCGTTCCTTCCTACTACCTCAACCGGAACTGGGCGTGGGGCCAGTCGGGCCGTTCGCACGTCTGGCGCGAGATGGTGCCGTTCTGGGCCGCATCGGTCACGGGCATCGTGCTGTCGATGGGCAGCGCTTCGATCGCCCGGAACATCAGCATCGATCACCATCTGCACCACCTGATGGCGACGGCCTTGGTCGACGGGGCCAACCTGGGTACCTTCGTGGTCTTGTGGGTCGTCAAGTACCTGGTGTTCAACCGTCTGTTCCACACCCCGTCGCCGCTGGTGGTCGACGAGGAGCTGGTCGAGGCCGCCTGATCCGGCGCCCCGGCCGGGCAGCTCGACGCGCCGGCCGGCTCCGGACCGGTCGATCGGCCCGTCGACCCGGGACTGACGGGTGCGGTTTGCCCCGACGGCGCTGCGACGGGGCCGTGGTCGGTCGCCGGTGAGCGGGTCCCGGCGCATGCCGGTGGGTTCGTCGTGGGGGCGCTCGCAGGTCGTGGTGGCCGTCGCGGTGGCCGTCGCGGTGTCGGCCGCGATCGTCCTCGGGGTGCTCGCCCGGATCTGGTACCTCTCCCACGAGCCACTCAACGCCGACGAGGCCGTGGTCGGTCTCATGGCGCGACGGATCCTGGCCGGCCATGCCAGTGCCTTCTACTGGGGTCAGGGCTACGGGGGCGTGGAGCCCTATCTGGTGGCCGCCTTGTTCTGGGTGGCCGGTCCTTCGGCCCTGGTCCTGCGCCTGACCCCGGTCCTGCTGGCCGTTGTGTCCTGCCTGGTCCTGTGGCGGGTGGCGCGTCGCCTGGTGAGGGCTCCGGCGCTCGCCGCCCTTGCCGCGGCATGGCTCTGGGCGGCACCGCAGTCGGCGGTGTGGAACACCACGCTCGAGTATGGGTTCCGGGGCGTGACCATGGTGTGCGGCCTGGTCATGCTCCTCCTGGTGCTGCGGGTGACCTCGCGCTCTGCGCCAACCTGGGACCTCGTGGCTCTTGGTCTGGTGGCCGGCATCGGATGGTGGTCGTCGCCGGAGATCGTCTACTTCGCCGTGCCGGGCAGTCTGTGGCTCCTTGCCTGGATCTGCCGGGGCGGGCGCACCAGGCAGAGCCCGGGCGTGGAGCCCGCTCCCCGCTCCAGGGTGGTGGCCGGTTTGGGCTCGGTCCTCGCCGAGGGTGTGGTGGCTGCCTCTGGTGTGGCGGCCGGTTTGCAAGCGGTTGTCGCCGAGGATGCGGTGGCTGGCTCTGGTGTGGTGGCCCGTCCGGGCACGGCCCTCGGCGAGGGCGTGGTCCCTGCCTCGCGTGGTGCGACCGTGCGAGCTCCGGCTCGAATGACGCAAGCCGCCTTCGGGGAGCGCCAGCCGGGGCGGCCGGGATGGCGTTGGTGGGTGCTTGCGGCTGCCGCAGCGGCTGGCGGTGCCCTGCCGTGGTTGTGGAACAACGTCGGCTCGGGGTTCGCGTCGCTCAGGGTGAGCAACTACTACGTTCCGAGCGCGGCACCGGGCTACGTCGGACGGCTCGGGGATGTCGTCCACGGGGCCATTCCCTTGCTGCTCGACCTGCGGGTCCCGGGCAGCGGCAGCTGGGTGGTCCCGGTTCCTGTTGCTGTCGCTGTCGGGGTCGTGGCCACCGCCGTCGTGGTTGGATGCGCAGTGCTGTGCGTCGCCCGCAGCGGGCACGGTCCGGCGCTGGTCCTGGGGGTTGCCGCCTTCCCGTTCCTGCTGGCCCTGGTGCCCGGCATGTGGTTGTGGCAGTCCGGGCGGTACGCGGTCTTCCTGGTTCCTCTGGTGCTGCTGGTGGTGGTCGTCGGGGCGGACGAGGCCGCAGGTTCCCGGCGGCGTGCACGCCGAGCTGGGGCGACCGGACGTCCGGCGAGCGGTGCCGTGGCGAGGGGCGGTCCGGCGAGCCGGTCCGTGGCACGAGCGGGAGGCCGCGGGCGCCCCATGGCCGTCGGGCTGGTAGCGGTCGGGTTGGCGCTGGCCGTGGCGAGCAGCGCCGTCGTCCTGGTCGACACGGAGCATGGACTGCTCCCAGCGGGCATGTCGTCACCAAGGACCGGCCCCGACCACCTGGCGATCGCCATGGTCCGGAACCTGCAGGCAGCCGACGTGGTCGATGGCTACGCGGACTACTGGGTCGCGTACATGCTCGACTTCTTCGGGTACGGGCGACTGCGGTTCGCCGACTCGCCCCCGAGCCCCGACCGGTGGCCGCGTCTGCTGGCCGAAGTGCGTCGGCAGCCGGCCGACCACCAAGCTTGGCTGTTCGTCGCTCCGACCGCGGTGGCGCAGGCGCAATTCGCCCACAGCCCCATTGTCCGCGGTCCGTCAGGCCTGTCCGAAACCGCCTTCCTCGGGCGCCTGCGCGCCATGCACGTCCCTTATCGCCGGCTGGTCCTGGGCTCGGTCGATGCCGTCGTTCCCGATCGATCGATCACCTTTGCCGCGGTCGGGCTCCGCCCTCATGGGTGACCGGTGCGCTCCGCAGGCGCAGCGACGGGCCCGATCGTCCTGCCGGCATGTCCCGGCGCTGAAGCGCCCGATTGTCGGGGCGGTTCCGGCGGGCCCCCGGAGCCTGGCGCGCTCAGTCCCGGAAGTTGGTGAACTGCAGCGGGATCCCGAAGTCGTGCTCCTTGAGCGCCTGGATCACGTTTTGCAGGTCGTCGCGCTTCTTCCCGGTCACGCGGAGCTGGTCGCCCTGGGTCTGCGAGGCCACGCCCTTCAGCCCGAGGTCCTTGATGTGCTTGTTGAGCTGCTTGGCATGGTCCGCCGAGATGCCGGCCCGGATGGCGATGCGCTGGCGGGCCGCGCCGCGCGATGCCTCCTCGACCTTTCCCTCGTCGAAGGCCTTCAGCGAGACCTGCCGTTTGACCAGCTTCTCCTGAAGTACCTGGTGCAGGGCGTGCAGCCGGTCCTCGGTCGACGATCGCAGGACGAGCTCGGTGTCGGACAGCTCGATGGCCGAGTCGGTGCCCTTGAAGTCGAACCGGGTGCCGGCTTCGCGGTTGGCCTGGTCGACGGCGTTGCGGACTTCCTGCATGTCGACCTCGGAGACGATGTCGAACGTGGGCATGCAGAGACCCTAGCGTCGTGCCGGTCGAAGAGGAGGAGCGCTGGGGGCCTGTTCGTGGCACTCGCCGGGATTGGTATCGTTCCCGGCGGGTCGGTGTCCGAGTGGCCAAAGGAAGCAGACTGTAAATCTGCCGGCACAGCCTACGGGGGTTCGAATCCCTCCCGGCCCACCACATCGTCGTATTCGAACTTCGACGAAGAGAAGAGCAGGTCGAAGGGCTCCTTGCAGGCAGCATCGACGACGTGGCCGTCGCGGACGCGGACCTCGTCGAGCACGGCGAAGTTGAGCAGCCGCCGGGTCCGGTCGCCTCCCCGCCGGTAGGCGGTGGCACAACGCGTCGAGAACCGCAGCGCGAGGTCCATGACCTCTCGCCAGTCCTCCAGGCTGGCGTCGAGGGTGGCCTGGCGTGACTCGATGGTGCTCAGCTCGGCACCGATGCGCTCCTGCTCGCGGCGGAGCATGGTGACGTCGATGGCGTTGGCGTCGTAGGCCTCCATCAGCTTGTAGCGCTCGGACTCCAAGCGCTCGTGTTGGGTCGCCAGCAGCTCACGCTCGGCAGTCGTGTCCTCATGACGAGTGGCAACCTCGACGGCGATCGCCTGACGCAATCCCTCGGCCCAGTCGGTCGGCACCTCGATGCGGCTGTAGAGATCCTCGACTTCGACTTCGGCTTCGAGCTGGTGGGCGGCGACGTAGCGCTCCTGGCAGCCGGTGCCGTTCCTTCGGTCCTTCTGGCCCAAGCAGTAGAGCAGTAGAAGTAGGTGTAGGTGCCCTTCGAGTACTGGATCGAGAGCCGCCTCCCGCACACCCCGCACGCGAGGAGCCCCTTCAGGTAGTGGTGATGCCGGCGCTCACGCGTGCCGCGCATGGCACGGGCGGCGAGCAGCTCCTGGACCCGCTCGAACGTCGCCCGGTCGACGAGCGGTTCGTGGCTTCCCTCGTACTCGACGCCGTCCCACTCGACGATGCCGACATAGGCCCGATGGGCAAGCAGGTGCGCCATGCCCGAGACGGTGAGAGCCACCAATGTCCCGCCTGCACCAGCGCCCAGCTCGGCAAACCAGCGCGCAGCGCGCTACATGCCGCGATCTCGCTGACGCCTGCCGGTAACGGGATGATCTCGGTGGCGGGTGTCCCCGGCATGGGGAGCGCTCCGGAGGCTATCTATCCCGTGCGAGGCTTCGTTCCTGCCGCGCAGCCGAGCACCACCACCGACGGGACCGAGATGACGGTCATCGCCGCCGGCTCGCAGGCCGATGCCGTCGCCATCTTTGCCGGCAACGGCGCCGCTTCGAGCGTGGCTGTGGATGCCACCACCGATGCTGGTCGGCAGTGGCGACCCACCGGCCTCACTGTCGCCGGTAACTCGATCCAGGGCATGGCCGCAAAGGCGGTCGGACCCTCGGGGTATGTTCTCTGCGCCCAACTCGACCCGATCCAAGCGCCTCCCGGACCGGGCCGGATCTGGGAGAGCACCGACGGCGCCGCAACCTGGCAGCGCTTCAATCCATTGCCTGGCCATGAACCCGGCGTCGTCGACTCCCTGGCGACCACGCCTACCGGGTCGGTCCTCGCCCTGGTCGCCCGTTACGACGCCGCTACTGGATCGCGAGCATCAAGATCCGATCTCTTGACCGTCGAAAGTGGTCTCGGTAGGCCATGGACGGTCGCAGCAACGCTCCACCGCTCCATCTTCGGCCCCGCCGGCACCACTCCGGCGGGTATTGCGTTTCTCAGCGCATCCGCTGGCCTCACCTGGGACAACGGATCTGGTCTGGCCAGCACCACTGATGGCGGCACTTACTGGCACCGCGTGCATGTCTCTGTGTGAACCGCGCTGTCGGCAAGGCAATGATCAGAACGGGGGTCACGGATCTCGGCCCGGTCGACGAGCTTTCGATCCCAACCCGTCCTATCCCAACCCGTCCTATCCCAGCCCGTCGAGATGGAGCGTGATGGCTTCGCTCACGAGTCGCTCGGCCTCCTCGTGGGTCGCACGGGCGACGCCCACGGCGAGAAGCACAGGGACGTAGGCGCTCCACCCCGTGGCGGTTCGTTCGTAGACCACGCTTCAGGTACTCAACGGTCCTCCCTCGTCAATCCGGCTTGTCTCAGGATGCTTCCCACGGACCGGGCGCAACGTCCTGGTTTGGCTTGCCGGCGACGGTCACTCGACCAAGCTTGGTGGGATGGCGGTACTGGCGGTGGCTTCCTCGCTGGGCAGCCTGGCGCCAGCCGTCACCTTGGAGCATCTGGATCAGCTCTCGAAGCTTCACAGGGCGGCAGGCTGCCTGTCGGGTGCGCGCCAGCGACTCGGCCATCGACGGAGAGCGCCGGCACCGGGCAGCGATTCGTGAATGATCACGGTGGCGAGAGCGGCTGGAGACGTTTCCGCACGTCAGCGAGGTTCGAGTACGAGTGCCTACGGCCCACCCGCGAGGAGACCTTGCGTCGCTATTCGAACCGTGAGAGCCCGGCGGACACCTCACTTGGGGCGGTAGACGTCGCTTCGATGGTCGACTCGGTCGACGTAGACGACGCGCTCGTCCTCGTCGATCCAGTAGACGACGCGATACGCCCCGACTCGCGCGCTGTGCCAGCCTTCGAGCTCCCGGCCGAGAGGGTGCCCGACTCGGTGAGGGTTAGCAATCAGACGGCCGAAGCAGAACTCGACGACGGCCCCTACGACTCGTGGTGAGGAAGCCGCGAGACGGTCGAGATGGCGAACCGCAGGTGGAGACCAACGCAGCCTGTACTCATCCACGGGACCAGCGGGCCTGTGCCTCCTCCTTGGTGAGCTCGATCGTCTGGTCGGTCCGCCGGGCGGCTGCAGCCTCTCGGAGGTCGGCCATCGCGTCGGCATCCGACAGCAGCTCGAGCGTGTCTTCGAGCGCCTCGAGGTCTTCAACTGCGAGCACTACCACGCTCGGTCGTCCATGCTTGGTGATCACGACGCGACGGTGCTCGGTTTCGATCCCTTCGACGACCTCGGATAGACGTGCCTTGGCGTCCGCGAGGGAGACTTGCTCGGTTGCTAGAGTGACCATAAGTAAGACTATATCGCTCCAGAGAGCGTGAGGGGACCCCGATAGTTGGTCCACCCGCTATGCGAGTTGGTGTGCCTGTCGGTGGAGCCAGGCCTCGACGAACTCGACCGGGGTGAGCCAGCCGTGTGCGCTGTGGGGCCTGTTCATGTTGTAGTCGATCCGCCAGTCTTCGGTGAGGACCTGGGCTTCGAGGAGGCTGTCGAACTGCTGGCCGTTGAGGTGTTCGTCGCGCATCCTGCCGTTGAAGCTCTCGATCCAGGCGTTCTGC
>JAKAYQ010000105.1 GCA_021826725.1 Actinomycetes bacterium | reverse complement strand
GGGTGTGACGGTGAACAGTGCGACGTCGATCACGGCGACCAGCCCGGCTGGTTCGGGCACCGTCGACGTGACGGTCACCGGCAACGGCCAGACCAGCTCGACGAGCTCGGCCGACCAGTTCACCTACCAGGCCAGCACGGGGACGGTGTCTGTCACCTCGGTCTCCCCGAACGCTGGGCCCATCCAAGGCGACACAACTGTGCTGATCACCGGTACGGGATTCAGCGGAGTCACTGGTGTGGCCTTCGGTTCGACTCCCGCACTGAGCTTTAGCCCGCTCAGCTCCACCCAGATCACCGCCACCAGCCCGGCTGGGACGGCTGGGACCGTGCCCGTGACCGTGACGACGGCCACATCGTCTGGAACGGGGGGAAGCTTCACTTACCTGGGCGCTCCTGTCGTAACGAATGTGTCGCCCACCACTGGTCCGGCGACTGGTGGCAACACCGTCACGATCACCGGTACCGGGCTCGCCTCGGCGATGTACGTCCTGTTCGGGCAGACGCCAGCAACCATCCAGACGGTGTCGGACACGGCGATTGTGGTGACGGCACCGGCAGGCACGGGGACGGTTCCCGTCGTCGTGATCAGCATCGGGGGCTTCAGCGGCACGAGTGCCACCTACACGTACGTGTCGGCACCCACCGTCACCAGCGTCTCGCCGGCGTCGGGACCGGACGGTGGCGGCACCACGGTGACCATCAGCGGTACGGGCTTCGTGTCGGGTGACACAGTGGCCTTCGGTGCCGGTGCGGCGACCGGTGTGACGGTCAACAGCGCCACGTCGATCACAGCGACCAGCCCAGCCGGGTTGGGCACTGTGGACGTGACCGTGAGCGGGCCGAACGGCACCAGCCAGACCTCGAACGCTGATCACTTCGCCTACCAGTCAGTGCCGCAGGTTGCTGGGATCACGCCGAACCAGGGCCCGGCCAGCGGAGGGAACAACGTCTCCATCTTCGGGAGCGGGTTCACCGGGGCCACAGCGGTCAACTTCGGCTCGACCTCAGCCGCCTTCCAGGTGCTGAGCGACAACGAGATCGTCGCCACGTCCCCAGTTGGTAGCGGCATGGTCGACATCACGGTGACCACGCCTGTCGGCACGAGCACGACGTCTCCGGTCGACCGGTACAGCTTCATCCCGGTCCCGTCTGTGAGCGTCGTGTTCCCGCCGAGCGGACCGGTGAGCGGCTACCAGCTGGTGTTCGTGGTGGGCCGCAACTTCTCCGGGGCCACCCAGGTCAGCTTCGGTGGGGCTCTGGGCCTGTACCGGGTGCTGTCGTCTGTGGTCATCGTCGCCCTCCGGCCGCCGTCCCCCACAGGGTCAGCCACCTCGGTGGACGTTCAGGTGACCGGTCCGGGTGGGGCGAGCGCCATCACGAGCGGTGACAAGTACAGCTACTCCAACTCGGTGATGGGCGGTTTCCAGTTCTGATCGTCTGACTGCACCACATCGATATGCGGGAGAGGGGCGCCTTCGGGCGCCCCTCTCCCGTTTGTCCGCCGCCTGCCGGCATTCTGGGATGCAGGCCGTCGCGGGTAGTCGCTGGTGGTCGCTGGCCATCGTCGATGGTTGCTGGTGGTGGAAGCAGTCAGGCTGTGGTGCGCCGTCCATGGGAGCCCGGCGGCATCGCCGACTTGGGTGGCAGGGACCTGCGCACCAAGTTGGTAGCGTGGTCGGCCGTGAGCCGATATTCGCTGAGCGCCGTCGGTCGAGACCGGCCCGGCATCGTCGCCGCAGTCACCGGTGCCCTCGCCGGCCACGGCTGCAACCTTCAGGACTCGACCATGGCCACTCTGCAAGGCCAGTTCGCCATGGTCCTCATCGTCTCTGCACCCGACGACGTCGACAGCGCCGCCATCGAAGCAGACCTCGACCCGGTCGCGCAGCGGCTGGAGCTGGTGATCGCATTGCGAGCCCTGCACGAGGACGGCGCACCGTCTTCGTCGGCGCTCGGGGGCGCCTTGGATCCCGGTGCATCGAGGACCGCATGGATGATCGCCGTCCACGGCGCCGACCGACCTGGGATCGTCCATGCGATCACCGCCGCACTGGCGGATGCCGGAGGCAACATCGTCGATCTGGCGACGCATCTGGTCGGTCCGCCGTCCGATCCCGTGTACACCCTGGCGATCCGGGCGACACTTCCCCGGGGATCGACCAGCCGGTCGCTCGATCCGCTGCTGCAGGCCGCAGAAGCCTTCGGTGTCCACTGCACCGTCCATCCCGACGACGCCGACGTGCTCTGATCCGGCGTTCGCTCCTTCAACCCGGTTCGCCATGTCCATCCGCTCGGTCCTGCAGATACCTGCGTCTGTCCTCGTGTCCCCGGCAGTGCCCGTCGGACGGGTGGACGATGCAGCGCGGGCGCTCGCTCAGGATCTCCTCGACACGATGGCGGCTTCACCGGCATGCGTCGGGCTTGCCGCGCCCCAGATCGGGGTCGGGCTCCGGGCATTCGCCGTCGATGTCACAGGGCACCGAAAGGCGCGCTCCTGCCATGGGGCGTTCGTACTTTTCGATCCGACAGTGGTCGTCGAAGGGCCGGCGGAGGTTGCCCGGGAAGGTTGCATGTCGGTCCCAGATCTCACCGGCGAGGTGGCCCGGGCGACACAGCTCACGGTGAGCGGGATCGGCCCAGACGGTGAGTCGTGCTCGCTGCGTGTCGACGCGTTCGAAGCCCGTGCCGTGCTCCACGAGCTTGACCACCTTGACGGTCTCGTCTTCTTGGACCGGGTCGCCGGGCCCCACGTGCTGTTCCCCCGCAAGGTCTACCGCTGAGGCCGCTGGCGTCAGGAGGCTCGCGTCGGTTGCACGAGCAGCCTGACAGGGTCACGCCGAGATCGGCGACGGCGGCCGAAGCGGGCGGGCGGCACTGCTGTGCCGACGGCCTGTCGGCTCGCGCCCGTAGCATGGGGGGATGAGCACGCCGACCGATGACGGGGCCCTGTACTTTCGCCAACTGCTGTCGGGCATTGATTTTGCCGGTGCCAACCTGTCGGCGAGGGAGATGGTGAACTTCGTGTATGCCATCGGGGATCGCCGCACAGGCGAGGCCGTCCTCGTCGACCCTGCATATGCTGTTGGTGAGCTGCTCGACGTGCTCGCTGCTGACGGCATGCGGTGCATCGGTGTGCTGGCCACGCATTTCCACCCCGACCATGTCGGCGGCGATCTCATGGGCAGGCCTATCGAAGGCATCGTCGAGCTCCTTGGGCGCGTGCAGGTCCCAGTGCACGTCCAGCAGGACGAACTGCCTTGGATCGTACGGTCGACCGGCGTCGGGGCGGGAGACCTCGTCGGCCATGCCAGCGCCGACATCGTGCAAGTGGGTGGCATTCCCATCGAGCTGGTGCACACACCTGGGCACACCCCTGGCAGCCAGTGCTTTTCTGTCGCTGGCCGGCTCGTGTCAGGAGACACGCTGTTCCTCGACGGGTGCGGCCGGACCGACCTGCCGGGCGGCAGTGCGGAGGAGATGCACCACTCGCTCACGACGAGACTCGCCCGTTTCGGCAACGACACGGTGCTGTATCCGGGTCACCAGTACGCTCCCGAGCCGTCGAGCACGATGGGCACGGTTCGCGAGCACAACATCGTCTTCCGGATCAGCACGGCGGATCAGTGGATCGCCATGTTCGGAAAGCGCTGATCCACGGGCGCTGGTCCACTGACACTGACATTCGGGCGCTCATCCGCAAACGTGACACTCGAGACCGGTAGTGCGCCCCTTGGAGATAGGGTCAGCGCCCATGGCATCGGTGCCCACGGGCGAGTCCTCGACGGTGGTCGTGGTCGGCAGCGGCCTGGCCGGTCTGCGCGCGGCGGAGACGTTGCGCACCGAGGGCTTCCGCGGCCGGCTGGTGCTGGTGGGGGCCGAGCGCCACCGCCCCTACGACCGCCCTCCCTTGTCCAAGCAGTATCTGGCCGGGGCCTGGGGTCTGGACCGGCTGCAGCTGCGCAGCGGCGAGGCCTTCGGCGCACTGGGTCTCGACCTGCGGCTCGGGATCCCGGCCGTGGCATGCGACCCGAAGCTCCGGACAGTGGACCTCGCCGACGGGGAGACCGTCGGCTGGGATGGCCTGGTCGTCGCGACCGGCGCGACCCCCCGGACCTTCGTCGGGATCGAGGGCGTGCCCGGTGTGCACGTGCTGCGGACCGTCGAGGACGCCGACCGCCTGGCGGCCTCGCTCGGGCGTGTGGTGCCGGGGACCGGGCAAGCCGGCGGTGGCAACAGTGGCGGCGGCGTTGCCAGCAGCGACAGCCGCGACGGTGGCAGTCGCAGGATGGCCGGTGGTGGTGGTGGCGGGACCGGCAGTGGCGCCGCGCCGGGTGAGGGTGGGGAACGCAGCACGGGTGGGGGCGGCCCGCATGCCGGTGGGGAGCCCGGTGCCACCGGGGAGCGACGCGGCGGCGCGGGTTCAGGAACGGGCACCGCTGCTGGGGCAGCCAACGTCGAGCGACTGGCCAGCGAGGCCGGATCTCCGGCGACCGGCCACCGCGTGGTCGTGATCGGCGCCGGTTTCATCGGGTCCGAGGTGGCCGCCACGGCACGCGGGCTTGGTGCGTCCGTCATCGTCGTGGAGCCGCTTGCCGCTCCGCTGGCGCGGGCCCTGGGTGAGCAGGTCGGAGCTGTGTGTGGTGCTCTCCATCAGGAGCACGGAGTCGACATCCGCACCGGCACGGGTGCGAGCGCCCTGGTGCTGGCCGACGGCACGCGGCTGCCGCTCGACGCGATGACCCCGGTCGCCCCGACGGCCGGCACGGCCACCACGGCCACTGCTCTCCAGCGTGCTGCGGTGGTCGCAGTGGAGCTCAGCGAAGGCACCCAAGTCCCTGCCGACACCGTCGTCGTCGGTGTCGGCGTCGTGCCCGCTACCGGGTGGTTGTCGGGGAGCGGGCTCGAGCTGCGCGACGGGGTCGTCACCGACGGGACCCTGCACGCCGCGGATCGGATCGTGGTAGCCGGCGACATCGCTCGCTGGCCCGCCCGTGACCGCGGGGCGACGGTGCGCCTGGAGCATTGGACCAACGCGTCCGAGCAAGGCGTGGCGGCAGCACGCAGCCTGCTCGCCGGCCGCGGCGAAGCTCCGGCGTTCGACCCGGTGCCGTACGTCTGGTCGGACCAGTACGACCTCAAGATCCAGGTCATCGGTGTCCCGTCAGCCGATGACGATCTCGTGGTGGTGGACGGCGACCTTGCCAGCCGGCGGTTCGTCGCCGTCTACGGTCGCCATGGCGCGATCACCGGTGCCGTGGGGTTCGGGCGCCCACGGCAGCTCATGACCTTGCGGCCTCTGGTGGAGCGTCGAGCCACCATGAGCGAGGCCCAGTCCGCCCTGTCCGGCTGAGCATCCTGACCCGGATCAGAAGGAGAGATCGGACAGCTCGGGGATCGTTCGTTCCGCCCGGCGCCGGGCATCGGACCATCGCGCTCGGCGGTTCGCCCGGGTGGTGTCGTCGAGTGACGGTTCCACGACCCTGCCGGGGCGCCATGCGGCGGCCACGTCGGCTTCGTCGGCCCACGTGCCGACGGCCATTCCTGCCAGGAAGGCGGCGCCCAGCGAGGTTGCCTCGAGCTGGCGTGACACCTCGATCGGCCGTCCGGTGGCGTCGGCGAGCGCCTGCACGAACGTGTGGTTGGCCGACATGGCTCCGTCGATACGCAAGGTGGCCGGAGCGAGCTCCGTGTCGGCCTCGGCTGCATGGAGCAAGTCCGCGCCGCGGTGCGCGATCCCTTCGAGCACGGCCCGGACGACCTGGGCTCGTCCTGTCCCCCGCGTGAGGCCCAGGAGCGTCCCGCGGGCGCCGTAGTCCCAGACTGGCGTTCCCAGGCCGAGCAGCGCCGGTACGAACCATACGTCGCCGGTGTCGGGGCACGACGCGGCCAGCTCGTCGGACGCAGCCGCATCGGGGATCAGCCCCAGGTCGTCGCGCAGCCACTCGACGCAGGTTCCTGCCGTGAGCATCAGCGCCTCCACGCCCCAGGTGACCGTGCCGCCGCGGCGCCAGGCGACGATGGGGATGGTGCCTTCCGGGCCCTGGCGCCCGAACGTGGGCCGCTCGGGACCGACACAGCAGTCGAGCATGGCGCCGGTCCCGAACGTCGCCTTGGCCAGCCCTGGCGCCGTGCACCCCTGGCCGACCAGCGACGCCTGCTGGTCCCCGCACAACCCGGCGATCACCGGTGCGCCAGGAAGGGCCGAGGCGGGGCCCAGGATCCCCGACGAGTCGACGATGGTAGGGAGGATCCCGCTGGGGATCCGGAGGACGTCGAGCACCTGCGGGTCCCAGTCCTGGCCATCGCGGGTGACCAGACCGGTCACAGCGGCATTGGTGGCATCGGTCACGTGCAGCTCGCCGTCCGACAGCACCCACGCCACCCACGAGTCGACTGTTCCGAAGCACAGGTCGCGGTTCCGTCCGGCGTCCACTGCGTCCAGGATGGCGGCGAGCTTGGTGGCGGACTCGGAGGGGCCCAGCCGGACGCCGCGTGCTTGGAGCTCCAGGCACGTCCCCACCGTCCGCAGGTCCTGCCAGCTGAGCGCCGGTGCGACAGGCTCCCCGGTTGCCCGGTCCCACACGATCGTCGTGGCCCGCTGGTTCGCCACGCCGACCGCCTCGACCGGCCCGGCGCCAGCCAGCACAGCTCGGGCGCATGATCGGATCGCGTCGGCCATGGCGGTGGCGTCGACCTCGACCAACCCCGGCGCCGGTGAGCTCGGCGGCAGTGGTCGCCGTTCGACGGCGCCGACAGATGCGTCAGGGTGCACGACGGCGGCCCGAACCTGCGACGTGCCCACGTCAACCACCAGGATGCTCACGCCCCGGCTCCGTCTGCCCGGTCCGGCGCCGCGCCTGGCGGGCTCGAACGCTTCGCGCTGCGAGATGCGGTCCCGGCCGTGGGAGATGCGGTCCGGGCATTGGGGGACAGGCTCCGGGAGAATGGGGAAAGCACCTCGCCGAATGGTGACATGAGCCCCATCTTGCCCGGGTTCAGGATGCCGGTCGGGTCCAGCGCGTCCTTGAGCGCCTGGAGCACGCCGAGGTCGGTTCCTGGGGCTTCGGCCATAAACCGAGCCCGGTTGAGCCCGATCCCATGGTGATGGCTGATGGCGGCTCCTGCGCCGACCACGGTCTCCATGACCGCCGCCCACGCCGACGCGTAGTACGTCTCTGCCCACCGGTCGTCTTCCTGGCCGGTACCGCCCGTCTGCGGAGGGGAGCCGCTCGGCGGTGCGGGATGTCCCTCCGGTGCAGCCGGCACGCGGACGGTCCTGGGTTCGCCGCCCGCCTGCGGTTCGCGGCCGGCGAAGGTGAAGTACAGGCAGGCGCCGTCGAGATAGGCATGGGACTGGTGGGCGGACGCGGCGATCGTGCCGTCGACGGCACGGAGCGCAGCCACGCAGTCGCGGTAGAGGCCCGGTAGCGCCGACCACCGTGCGGCGACCTCGATGGTATCGACCACCACGCCCGCCCGGTAGAGCGGGGCCAGAGCGGAGACGTCGTTGCGGTGCTCGAGCCACTGGCCGACCATGGCGTCGTCGTCGCCCTCGCCGCCGGCAGCGCGGGCGGCGGCGTCGACGACGTCCAAGGTGGCACGCAGGATCCCGGGTTCGGCCTCATCCAGGACTACGAGGATGCAGGCGCCGGCGACGCCGAAGCTGCGCTCGGACTCCACCGTGTCGTACAGGCGCAGGACGGCGGGGGTGGCGCCGCGGCGGAGCGCCTGTCGGCAGGCCTGCAGCCCATCTTCGAACGAGCCGAACCGGTAGGCGCGCCGGCCGGTCGTGCCGGGGAGCGGGTGCACTCGGAGGCGCACGCCGGTCACCACCCCCAGCGTGCCCTCGGAGCCTACGAACAGCTGGGTCAGGTCGGGTCCCGTCGCTGCCCGCGGACCGGCGTCGCCGGTGTGCAGCCGCCGGCCGTCGGCCAGGACCACGTCGAGTCCCACGACCATGTCCTCGATCTTGCCGTAGCGGGTGGAGTACTGCCCGGCACCACGGCAGGCCACCCAGCCCCCGACGGTGGAGAGCGCCATCGACTGCGGCCAGTGGCCGGTGGTCAGGCCCTGGGCGCCGAGCGCCTGCTGCAGGTCGGGTCCGAACGTCCCGGCCCGCACGTCGGCTATCAGGGACCGGTCGTCGACGTCGGCGAGCCCGTCGAGCCCGCACAGATCGAGCGTCACGCCGCCGAACACCGGCACGCTGGCACCGCACACACCGGACCGGCCGCCCGCCGCCGTCACCGGAACGTGCGCGTCGTGGCACACCGCGAGCACGTCGGCGACCTGGTCGGCATCCCCGGGCCGGCAGACCGCGGCCGGGCGTGCGGGGACCTGGCCGAGCATGGCCCACCGCACGGCGATGGGCCACCAGTCACGTCCGGCGTCGGCTCGCGCCGCGTCTCCGGTGTCGACCACGGCGCACACGCCCTGGAGCTGGCGCAGCACGGCGTCAGGGACGGGAACGGCCGGTGCGACCAGGCGGTCGGTGACCGCTCCCGGCTCTGCGTCGACGGGAGTGACAGCGGTCGGCGCGGTCACAGTCGGATCCAGGTCATTGCTGGGTCTCGGGGACACCGGTTGCGTCGGTGCCGGGGGTGCCGGTTTCGAAGGTGCCGGTCTCGGGGGTGGTGGTCTCGGGGGTGGTGGTCTCGGGGGTGCCGGTCGCGTCGGGCTCGGGAGTGCCGATTGCGCTGGGCTCGGGGACACCGGCCCGTGGGGCCAGCCCGGCCCGTGCCAGCTGCTCGTCGACCGTGGCGGCGTAGGCACGGGCATCGTCGGCCAGCGAACCACCGGGCCGGCCGATGATCGGTGCCAGCAGGTCTGCGACCTCGCCGGCGGCCGCCGCCGCAGCTCGCGAGTCGCGCAGCGTCGCCCGGGTCCGGCGTGACAGGACGTCATCCACGGTGACAGCCATCTCGTGACGAGCCGCCCACAGCACCTCCGCCCGCAGGTAGGGCAGGCCAGGGACGATCGGCTGCAGCAGTTCGGGGTGCCCTATGGCCGGTGCCAGGACAGCGTCGGTCTCGGTGCCATGCCGAGCCCACAGCGCCTGCCGCACGGTGTCGTCGAGGTGCACATCTGGGGTGCACGCGGCGTCGGCCGGTTCCGGTCCGGTCCCGGTGGGCTTTCGCGGTGCCGCCAGCTTCCCCCTGGCGGAGGCGGGCGGTGCCCCGTGGAGTGCCAGGTGACGAGTCGGGCAGTGGGTCGCACCGGGCGGGGCCAGCGTGCCCAGGCGGCGCACGGCGACGTCGACAGTTTCCTCGGCCATCAGCCGGTAGGTGGTCAATTTGCCGCCGGTCACGGTGACGACCCCCGATGGCGACACGAGGACCCGGTGACGGCGCGACAGGTCGGCGGTGCGGTCCCCGGGTTCAGAGGAAAGGCCTGGCTGTCGCCGCCAGCGTGCCAGCGACGCCAGGGGCCGGCGGGTCCCCCCTGGTGGCGGGGGCGACGCGGGTGTTGCCGGCTGCGTCGCTGACAGCGAGGGCGGTGGCGCCAGGAGCGGGCGGAGCCCGGCCCACACGCCGGTCACGTCGGCGCTGCTCAACGGGACGGTGGCCACCGCGTTGATCGCTCCCAGCAGGTACGCAACGTCGTCGGGTGTGCACGCCGGCTCGTCGAGCGACCCGTCCCATGCGGTGTCGGTCGTGCCGACGTACACGTCGTCCCCATCGGGCCAGGGCACGATGAAGATGGAGCGCCGGTCACCGGCCACCGGGACCACGGCGGCGATGTCGGCGGGCAGGCGGCTGGCCGGCACCGTGACGTGGACGCCCTTGGCCGGGCGGGTAGTCCGAAGGTGGGTGCCCTCATCGAGCGCCCGCACGTCGTCGGACCACACCCCGGTGGCGTTGACTACGACCCGGGCACGGATCTGGATCTCGCCGCTCTCGCCCGGCGCGCAGCGCCGGACGGTGGCGCCTGTCGTCATGCCGTCGCCGTCGCGCCGGAGGGATACCACCTCGGCATAGTTGGCCACGGCAGCACCGAAATCGAGGGCGGCCGTTCGGAGCACGGCCAGCGTCAGGCGAGCGTCGTCGGCCTGGGCGTCGAAATAGACGAAGCCGGCGACCAGGCGGTCGGTGCGCAAGGTGGGGAAGTGGGCGAGGACCTCTTCCCGGTCGACGCGGCGGTGCCAGCGGCCGATGCGCCAGCCGCCCGTCAGGTCGTACAGCCACAACGCGGTGGCATAGGCCCGGGCCACGCCTGCGCCGACCACACCATCTCGCCCGAACAGCGGGATGAGGAACGGCAGCAGCTGCACCAGGTGCGGCGCGTTGCGCAGCAGCCGCTGGCGCTCGTGCAGGGCCTCGTAGACCAAGCGGACGTCGCCCTGCTGGAGGTACCGGATGCCACCGTGGACCAGCTTGGAAGATGCCGACGAGGTTCCGGACGCGAAGTCGTGGCGCTCGACCAGCGCGGTGCGAAGGCCGCGGGCCGCTGCGTCGAGGGCCACGCCGGCGCCGGTGATCCCACCCCCGATGACAAGGACGTCGAAGGTCTCGTCGGTCATCCGCCGCAGTGCGCGGGCACGGTCGAACGGCGTGGGGCTGGTGGCGCCGGGCGGTGCGTCGGAAGACACGACGCCAGCCTGCCACAGCGGCGGCACGGGCCTATCGAGCCACGTGGAGAAGCAAGCCGCTGGTGCTGGTGCTGGTGCTGGTGCTGGTGCTGGTGCTGGTGCTGGTGCTGGTGCTGGTGCTGGTGCTGGTGCTGGTGCTGGTGCTGGTGCTGGTGCTGGTGCTGGTGCTGGTGCTGGTGCTGGTGCTGGTG
>JAKAYQ010000104.1 GCA_021826725.1 Actinomycetes bacterium | reverse complement strand
ACGAGCTCCGCGAAGGCAGCCGCGTCGCGGACGTCGAGCTCAACCGCAGTCGCCCGACCCTCGGCCCCGGCGCTGATCTCGTCGGCGGCGACTTTTGCGGCGCCGTGGTCGATGTCGGCCAGCACCACAGTGGCGCCTCGGGCGACGAGCTCGGCACCCAGTGCCCGGCCGATGCCGGATGCGCCTCCGGTGACGATGGCGGTGCGGCCGGTGTAGGGGTCGCGACCCGGGGTGCGGGAAGCGGGCGGAGGAGCGGCTGTGGTCATCACGAGAGCTTACGGCTACTGAGCACAGGTCAACAAGGTCTGTCGAGCCGCCACACAGTCGTGTCGGCTGGTGCGGCTGGTGCGGCTGGTGCGGCTGGTGCGGCTGGTCCGGCTGGTGCGGCTGGTGCGGCTGGTGCGGCTGGTCCGGGGGTAGTGGGGGGTGCGGCTGGTGCGGGGGGTACGGGGGGTGTGAGTCGTGCGGGGGGTACGGGGGTGTGAGTGGATGGCGCCGCCGTGGTGCTCGGTTTGACGGAGAGGGTGGGGTTCCGTCGGGCGATGGCGTGGGTGGTGGCGTGTCGAGTCGCGGCGCGGTGCGGTGCAGGTGGCTCGGCGGGTGGCGGTGCGGCGGCATGCTCCCGCTCTCCTACAGTGTCGGCCATGACCGGTCGCAGCGGGTTGCTGGCCCTGGTGGGTGGCGAGGAGTGGACCCCTGGGTGCGAAGTGTTCGATGCCGAGCTCCTGGCAGCGTCAGGGGGCGGCGAGGTGACGGTGCTGCCCACGGCCGCCGCCTACACACACCCGGAGAAGGCAGTTGCCGCCGCTGCAGACTGGTTCGCCGGGCTTGGCGGCAGGGTGACCCCTGCAATGGTCCTGACGCGGTCCGACGCCCAGGACGCGGTCTTGGCGGACCAGGTGCGCGCCAGCCGGTTCATCTACCTCGGCGGCGGGTCGCCGCTCCACCTGCGCTCGGTCCTGAAGGGGTCGGCGGTGTGGGACGCGCTGGTCGAGGCGTTCGCCGGGGGGGCAGTGGTGGCCGGGTCGTCGGCGGGTGCCATGGTGCTGACCGATCCGATGGTCGACCCCCGAGGCGGGGCGCTCACCGTCGGGCTCGGCTTGCTGACCGGCATGGCGGTCGTGCCGCACTTCGCGCACGAGAACGCCGAAAAAGTGCACCGGGCGATCACCCTGGCGTCTCCGGACCTCGCTGTGGTCGGAGTCCCCGAACGGTGCGCCCTCCTTCGGGATCCCGACGGGTCGTGGCGCTCGGCGGGCACGGGCACCGTGCGGGTCTATCTGGGCGGCCAGCCCGCCGGGTTCGACGCGCTGCCCCACTGACTGCGTGGGGCAGGCGCAGGCCGCCGAGCCCGGTGAGCGAGCGGGGTCCCCAAACGATCGCGACCCAGCTCGCCGAGCGGCTGATGTCCTCGCCGAGCGACCGGGGGCCGGGCCGGGCCCCCGGCGTCAGTCGGCGTGCTCGGTGATGGTGACCGACTCGATCGTGACGCGCTCGCTCGGCTTGCCCGACCGGCTGCCCACGGCGTCGATCGTCGCCACCGTCTCGAGCCCCGCGACCACCTTGCCGAACAGCGAGTAGCTGGGGGGCAGGCGCATGCCGTCGGGACCGCTGATCACGAAGAACTGGCTGCCGTTGGTGTCGGGCCCGGCGTTGGCCATGGCCAGCGAGCCCAGCTCGTAGCGGCCGGGCGCCGGCAGCTCGTCGGCGAACCGGTAGCCGGGGCCGCCGCTTCCGGTCCCGGTCGGGTCGCCGCCCTGAAGGACGAACCCAGGGATGATGCGGTGGAAGACAATGCCCTCGAAATAGTGGTAGCGCGCCAGGAACACAAAGCTGTTCACCGTGCGCGGGGCCGCCTGAGGGTCGAGGGCGATGGTCATGGTGCCCTTCGACGTCACCATCTCTGCGGTGTAGCGGTGCGCCGGGTCGATGCACATGGGCGGCTCGGCGTCGAACTCGCGACGTGCCGGGCTCGATCCGTCGGCGGCGGGGCAGGGGACGGTCATGGCCGCTCCTCGGTTCGGTGGGTCCTCGGCCGGGGCCCACGGGTCAGTGATGGTCGGTCGAGGCCGTCAGCCGGCGGGTGGTCCCTCGATCCGTGATGCTCGCCTGTCGACCCTGGGGCCGGCGGGTCCTGGGCGAGTTGGGGCTTGCCGCTTGGTGCCCGGCGTTCGAGCTCGTCCGTCAGCGGGGCCGGAAGCTCGTTCCACCGGGATCAGGGAGGTGGCGACGGTGTCAGGAGGTGGCGACGGTCACCTTCAGCATGCGGTGGATCACGTTCGGTGTGCCGCCGCTGGTGCCGTCCTGGCTGATCTTCTGAACCACGGACATCCCCGAGGTGACCTGGCCGAACAGCACGTAGTCCGGGGGCAGCGACTCGCCCTGGGCGCCGGTCACGATGAAGAACTGGCTGCCGTTGGTGTTGGGGTCGGTGTCGCCCTGTGCGTTGCTGTTGGCCATGGCCACCGAACCGAGCGGGTATTGCTGGGCCGGGTTGGCAGCCGGGGCGGGGCCGTGCTCGGTGAACTGGTAGCCGGGGCCACCGGAACCGCTGCCGGTGGGGTCACCGCCCTGGACGACGAAGCCGGGGATGACCCGATGGAAGATGATGCAGTTGAAGAAGCCGTGGTTCGCCAGGAACACAAAGCTGTTCACCGCGGTCGGGGCCGAGGCCGCGTCGAGCGCCATGGTGAAGGTGCCGACGTCGGTCTGTACCGTGGCGGTGTAGGTCTTGGCGGCGCTGATGGTGAGCGGCGGCAGCGAGTAGGTCGGCTTCTTCAGAGCGGTCTTCGGGTTCGACGGGCAGCCGGCGGCCACCGCGATCTTGTCCATGGCCGCCTGGGTGTCGGTGCCGGTCGACGATGTGGCCGAGCTCGACGACGATGTGGCCGAGCTCGACGACGAGCTGCCGGAGGAGGACGAAGAGGTCGTTGCCCCGGCGGTCTTGGTCGGCTTGGTGCTGGACCCCGAGGTGGCGAAGTAGATGCCGATGGCTGCCGCCACGGCGACCGCCGCCAGCGCACCGCGCCGGATCATCTGGCGCCGGCGGCGCTCCCGGTCGAGCTCGGCCTGCCGGGCTTGCTTGTTGGCCCGCTTGCGGGCTCGTTTGTCGCTGGGCACGGCGCATCACGGTAGTCGACGGCCGAGGTCCCTTGTGACCGGCCGGGCGTGGCCCTGCCCCGCGCGAGGTAGCGTCGAGCGCCGTGACACTGGTCGTGCAGAAGTACGGGGGGACCTCGGTCGGCGACGCCGACCGCATCCGCGCCGTCGCCGACCACGTCGCCCGCACCTGCCGGCAGGGGAACCAGGTCGTGGTGGTGGTGAGCGCGATGGGCAAGACCACCGACGATCTGATCCGCCTGGCCGACGACGTCAGCCGTACCCAGCCGCCGCGCGAGCTCGACATGTTGCTCACCGCCGGGGAGCGCATCTCGATGGCGGTCATGTGCATGGCCCTGGCCGACGCCGGGATCGACGCCGTTTCGTTCACGGGGAGCCAGGCCGGCATCATCACCGACACGGCCCACACCCGGGCGAAGATCCTGGAGGTCCGGGGCGACCGGCTCCGCCAGGCGCTCGACGAGGGGCGGGTGCCGGTGGTGGCAGGGTTCCAGGGGGTCTCGACCGCGCGTGACGTGACCACGCTCGGACGCGGTGGGTCCGACACGACCGCCGTCGCCCTTGCTGCGGCGCTGGGCGCCGAGGCGTGTGAGATCTACACCGATGTCACCGGCGTGTTCAGCGCCGATCCCCGGGTCGTGCCCCAGGCCCAGCGCCTGCGGAGGCTCAGCTTCGACGAGATGCTCGACATCGCCGCCAGCGGGGGTCGCGTCCTGGCGCTGCGCTCCGTCGAGTTCGCCCGCAACCACCACGTGCCCTTGCACGTCCGGTCCAGCTTCACCTGGGAGCCGGGCACCTGGGTGGTGGAGGAGGAGCCCACCATGGAGAACGCCGTCGTCACCGCCGTCACCCACGACACGTCGGAGGCCAAGCTGACCGTCAGCGGGGTGCCGGACCACCCCGGCCTCGCTGCCCGGCTGTTCCGGGCATTGGCCGACCAGTCGGTGAACGTGGACATGATCGTCCAGAACGTCTCCCAGCACGGGACGACGGACATCTCCTTCACGGTTCCCACGACCGATGTCCCGACCACGTTGCAGACGGCGCGGGCTTTCGGCGCCGAGATCGGCGCCAAGGAGGTCGTCGCCGACGCCGGCATCGCCAAGGTATCGCTGGTGGGAGCCGGTATGCGCAGTCACCCTGGGGTGTCCGCCACCATGTTCGAGACCCTTGCGGCCGCGGGGATCAACATCGAGATGATCTCGACCAGCACCATCCGTGTCACCTGCGTCGTGCGGGCCGACGCCGTCGAGCGGGCTGTGCAGGCGCTGCACACTGCCTTCGGCCTCGACGGGGCCTGACGCTCGGCCGCTTCGGACGCGGCCGCCCGTCGGCATCGCGTCGCTAGGGTTGCCGTATGGCCATCAAGGTTGGAGACCGCATACCCGACGTCGAGCTGCGCACCATGGGCCCCGACGGGCCCCAGCCGGTGCGGACCGGCGACGTGCTCGGCGCTGGCAAGGTCGTGCTGTTCGCCGTGCCTGGCGCGTTCACCCCGGGCTGCTCCAAGATCCACCTGCCCGGCTATGTGGAGCACGGCGCTGAGCTGAAGGCAAAGGGTGTCAGCACCATCGCCTGCGTCGCCGTCAACGACGCGTGGGTCATGCAGGCCTGGGCCGAGGCGCAGGGTGCCCAAGGCATCACCATGCTGGCCGACGGGAACGGGGAGTTCGCTCGGGCCATGGGCCTGGAGCTCGACGGCGCCGGGTTCGGTCTGGGCACGCGATCCCAGCGCTACGCCGCAGTGATCGAGGACGGGGTCGTCACCTCCCTCGACGTGGAGCCCGGTGCCGGCGTCGACGTCAGCGCCTGTTCCACGGTGCTGGCCAAGCTGTAGCCCGCCAGCCCGGCGGGGGACCTGCACCTGCCGCTTCGAGCGGGGCTGTGCGGCCGGGGAGGGCGTGGTGCCACCCGGCGCCGGTCACGTCGGCTGCCGGAACGCGCGGTGGGCGCAGCCGGAGAACCGATTGATCACCCTGTGCGTTGTCTGCTACAAAGAGTGGTGATAATCGGGATCCAGGGCACATGGAGCCACCTGCGATCCGAGCCAGCTGACACGCCGTGGAGGCCACATGGTCGTGCGTAGGGAGCGCCCCGCTCCTGGAGAAGCCCGCGCGGCGGGTGGTGTTGGACATCGGCGGGGACCCGGGCGTGCAGGCGCTGTGGAGACAGCAGAAGGACCCGGTCTACTCCCACGACCTGGGTTAGCGGGTGGATCCGGGTTGCCGGCTGCGCCCGGTTCGATGCGTGGACCCGGGCCGGCGGTTGGAACAGACCCGGGCCGCGCCGGTGCAGCAGTGTCAGGCCTGTACACGCAGGCGGTGTCCATGCGCCGGGCGTCCGGTGTGCTTGGACGGACGGCACCCGGTCTGCTCGCACGGCCGGAGCCCGGTGCCATCGGACGGCCGTGGTCCGGTGCGCGCGGCAGGCTGTCGTCGCCGGCACTGTTCGAACGGGATCGGCAGCTGCACGCGGTGCGCCGCCTGCTCGCGTCAGCGGCGGCGGGTCGGGGGGGCATCGTCGCCTTCGTCGGCGATCCCGGCACGGGCAAGACCGCCGTGATCGACGAGGCGGCAACCCAGGCGTGCGGGTTCCGCATCGTCCGGGCTCGAGGCAGCGTCCCCGAGCGTGACCTGCCGTTCGCCTACGCAGAGCAGTTCCTGGGGGTGGACGCCTTGGTGGCGCCGGTCGCGGGCTTGGGTGGCGAGACCGGAGAGGGAGCCGGGCACCTGATCGAACGGCGGGCGGCCGTGTTCGGCCAGGCCCAGGCCGAGCTGCGGCGCATGAGTGACGAGGGCCCGGTCCTGGTCGCTCTCGACGACCTGCACTGGGCCGATCCCGACTCGCTGGCGCTCATCGGGTTCCTGGCCCGCCGGGTGCAGCGCCTGCCGGTGGCCATCGTCGCCGGCATGCGGGCATGGCCAGTCGCCGCCGCCGCCACGGTACGCAACCTCGGTGCCGAGGACCCCGATCTGGCAGTAGTCGAACCGGTCGGCGCGCTCGGCCCCGAATCGACAGCCACCCTGCTCGGTGCCCTGCTGGCACGCCCGCTTGACGCCGAGGTCGTCTGGCGTGGCTGGGCGATCACCAAGGGAAATCCGATGCTGGTCGTCCAGGCCGCTCGATCGGTCGCGCTCGACGGCAGGCTGCCTCCGTCGGGAGGGAGGAGCACCCCGGCGCTGCAGACGGCCCTGTTGCTGCGGCACCTGGCCGGCCTGCCCGAGCCGTCGTTGGCCGCCGCCCGGGCCATGTCCGTGGTCGGCGGGCGGGCACCGGTCGAGGTCCTCGAGGTCGTCGCCGCGCTGCACGACGACGCAGTGGCCGAGGGGATCGACACGCTGGTGCTTGCCGGCGTCCTCCGCCAGTGCGACAGCTCCAGGGTGGCGTTCGTCCACGATCTCCTGGAGTCCGCCGTCTACGAAGACATGGCACCGGCCCACAGGCGGCTGCTGCACAAGCGAGCCTTTGAGGCGTTCGTCGCGCTCGGCGATCCCGAGGCCGCGGCGCCGCATGCAGTGGTCGCCGGCCTCACCGGACATCCTGGCGCTGTGGCGGTGCTCACGCAGGCGGCCGAGCTGGCGCTGCAGGCCGGAGCAGTCGACACCGGCCTGGCGCGCATGCACAGTGCGGTCGAGCTGGCCGGGGCGTCGCCGCCGCCCTTGCTGCTCGAGCAGTATGCCCGGGCGCTGTTCGCTGCCGGCCAGCCTGCCGAGGCGTACGACGTGTGGCGGCGCGTGCTCGGCGGGCCCGCTCCGGCGGCGTCGCGTGCCGACGTGCTGGTGGGGGCAGCCCAATCCCAGGCCTTTGCCGGGGACCTCGACGGCGCCCTGGCCGCCTATGACGACACGGTGGAAGAGCTCCGCCAGCACGGGCCGCTGCCGCTCGACCTGGTGCTGGAGCGGTCCCATGTCGTCTGGGAGCTCGACGGTCCTGCCGCCGCGCTCGAGTCGCTCGACGTCCCGTTGGCGCCCACGGTGTCGCCCGCGCAGCGCCGCCAGCTCCGGGCGGCGCAGGCCACCTTCAGCCTCCATTGCGGCGACCGCAGCGGGCTGGCCGAGCTGGAGCGCCAGGCCGCAGTGGCCCGGCGTCGCCTGGCGCGTGGCGACGCCGTCGCAGCCTCCTCGCACAACGTCCTCTTCATGTACGCCGGCGCGTGCGGAGCGGTGGAGCGATTCGACGACGCGACCGCCGTGATCGACGAAGGGATCGGGCGGTTCGCCGCCCAGGGTGCGCTGTGGGCGACGGCCCCGCTGCACATCGTCCGCGTCGGCATGCTCATGCGGCGCGGACGCCCGGCCGAAGCCCTGGACGTGCTCCGGTCGCTCGAAGCGGCGGGACCGTTCGTGCCGTTGCTCCAGAGCTACCTGACCGCCTTCGAGGCGTGGGCTCTCGCCTGGCTGGGACGGCACGACGAGGCGGCTCGGGCCCGAGCTGCGCTGCCGCCGGTCGCGTCCCTGCCGTGGATGGTGGCGATCGCCTCGGCGACATCTGAAGCTCGGAGCCTGCTGGCTGCCGGCCGGGCCGATGCTGCAGGGGACCTGCATGCCGCCATTGCCGAGCGCGTCGTTCGGCTCGGGATCAGGGAGCCCGGGATGCTGCCGTGGGCAGCGGATGCCGCCGAGGCGTGGCTTGCCTGCGGGCGCGTCGACCTGGTGGGGCGCCTGGCGACCAACCTCGACGGTCTCCTGGTCGGTGATGCCGCCGGGGACCGTGCTGTCGGGGACCGTGCTGCCGGCACGCCAGGCCAGCGCGTTCCGACCGCGCTCGTATGGCCGAGGATGGTCGCAATCGCTGCTCGAGGTGGCGTGGCGGCCGCACACGGGGACGTCGAAACGGCCGACCGCCTGTACGGGGAGGCGCTGGCGCTGCCGGTGGTGAACCCGCTCGACCGGGCCTGCATCGTGGTTCGCTACGGGTCCTGGCTGCGGCGCCGGCGCCGACTGCTGGCGGCACGACCCCTGCTGGCCGAGGCGCTGGGCACCGCCGAGGCGGCCGGTGCCGCCGACCTCGCTTCTGTGGCACGGGCCGAGCTCACCGCCGCCGGCGGCCGGCGCCGGCGGTCCGGGCCCGAGGATGGCACGCTCACCGCCCAGCAGGCACGGGTGGCCGAGCTCGCCACCGCCGGCGCCACCACCCGGGAGATCGCCCAGGCGCTGCACGTGTCGCCCCGCACCGTCGAGACCCACCTGGCTGCCGTCTACCGCAAGCTCGGCGTGCAAACGAAGGCCGAGCTCCGCCGCAGGGAGATGACACCGACGCCATAAGACCGGGCGGGTTGTCGCCGGTGCCCGGCGTGATGCCGGGTCTCTTAACGATCCGGGTAGTGCCCGGATTCTTCTCCCGGGGTCGCCGTCGTACCGTCCAGTCGATGCTCCGAGCACCGCGTGCCCTCGCCGCCGTCCTTGCGTCCGCGCTCCGGCGGGCCGCGCAGCTGTGCGCCGGCCTGGCCCTCGTCGCCGGTGCCCTCGGGGGGCTCGCCGGCACCGGCGTGCTGGGTCTCGGGCCGGCACCGGCGGCGGCCAGTGGCCCCGGGGTGACCGTCAACTTCCTGCAGACGGCGAGCGACGGCACGGTCAACAACAACGACGGCTACTCGGGCGACACCATCTCGACCAGCGCCGCCGCCGGCGCCACGTGGCCGTCCACCTTCGGCCTGACCACCGACGAGAACCTTCCGTATGGGAACACGCCCTGTCCCGGAGTGGCCGGCTGCCCGGCGTCGACGGCCACCGCGGTCTGGCAGTACGGCATCACCCCCTTGGACAGCGGCGGCCTGGTGGCCAACAGCGCCGGGGATGACTCCGTGACCCTGACCGCTCCGGCCGGCACGGTCTTCCCCTCGACCGCCAGCTCCTACGTGCTGGCGAACGTGTGCGGCTATTTCGGGATCATCAACCGATGGGTGTGCACCAGCCAGGGCGGTGTGCCGGTCGAGCACCCGCCGTGGGTCGACCGCCTCGCGAACAACAAGGTCGTCATCCCGGTCCCCTTCAGCGTCGCCCAGAACACGACGTTCGGCGTGTTCGTCGCCGGCGTCCAAAACCCGGCCGAGCTCCAGCAGGGATCCTCGGCGTCGAACCCGTACCAGTACCCGGCAGGTGACTTCACGGTCTCGACGTCGGCGGACACGATCCCGGGCCAGCCCTCCCAGGGCTTGTCGTTCGACAGCTCCACCGGCTATCAGCCGTTCAGCAGCCTGGCGGCGTCCCAGACCACTGCCGTGGTCGGCACGGCGAACGGCGTGAGCATCACCGCCACCAGCCTCGACGAGTACGGCAACCCGGTGAACGGTGAGCAGATCTCCATCGTCGAGACCACCGGCAGCGCCACGCCGGCACCGAGCAGCCCGCAGCCGACCGGCACCGACCAAAGCGGCCAGGAGACGTTCACCTACGTGGACACCACTGCCGAGACGGCGACGTTCACCGCCTACGACACCACGCAGAACTTCGCGTTCCCGGCTGCCGCCACGGTCCAGTGGGTGGCCGGCTCCCCCTCGGCCACGTTCTCCCAGGTGACCGCGGTCCCTCTGGCGGTGCCGGCGAACGGCACCACCGCCAGCCTGGTCACCGTGGACCTGGCCGACCAGTACGGCAACCCGGACCTGAACCAGCCCATCATCCTGACCCCCGTTGGCGGTACCGCCCCGCCCGGCCAGCGTTTGTTCACCTCGGGAACAGTCACCACGCTGGGCGGGACGGGTTGCGACTCCCTCCTCGGGAGCACCGCCGCCTTCGGGTGCACCGGGACGGCACCGGTCACCGTCGCCATCGGCGGCAAGACCGTGCACGTCGCCCAGGTGCAGTTCGACGTCACCGACCCCACCGCCGAGACGGTCACCTTCGGCGTCGACGACCTCGCCACGCTTTCCGGCGGCAGCTTCTCGACCCCGCCGTTCACCGTCACCGTGACGTTCGGCGCCACCGCCCCCACCGCCGCCACGAGCGCCATCGCACCGTCGTCGCAGACGGCGATGGCGGGAGGCACCCCGGCGACCATCACCGTCACCCTGCGCGACGCCGACGGCAACCCGGTGCCGGGCATGGCCGTAACGCTCGGCCCGGCCGCTGGTACCACCTCGCACGCCACCGTCACCGCCGCCACGATCCCCACGTCCGCATC
Organism: Actinomycetes bacterium; assembly: GCA_021826725.1. Classification (GTDB taxonomy): domain Bacteria; phylum Actinomycetota; class Acidimicrobiia; order Acidimicrobiales; family UBA8190; genus JAJZYI01. Next base: position 605 of record JAKAYQ010000104.1, on the reverse strand, counting down.
GGGGTGCACGGTGCCGGCAGCGGCCGGCACCACGGACTGTCGCGGGCAGGCGTCGTTCGCCGTGGCGGACACGCACATCGAGGCTGTGGTCCTCGCCGCCACCTACACGGGGACGCCGCCGGGAACGGGAACGCCGGTCACCGGTGACGTGAGCGGCACGGCCACGGTCTCGTTCGAGGCCGGTCCGGCGTCGGCCACCCGATCCACCGTGGTCGCTTCGCCCACCTCGGCCCTGGCCAACGGCACTGCGGCTGCCACCGTCACCGTCACCCTGCGCGACGCGGCCGGGAACCTGGCGGTAGGACGCCAGGTGAACCTGTCGCCAGGTGCCTCGCACTCGGTCGTCACTGCCGTCGCCATACCCGACTCGAGCTCCGGATGCGCCTCCCAGGCGTCGGCGGGCACCACCGACTGCAACGGGCAGGCGGCGTTCGCGGTGACCGACGGCACCATCGAGACCGCCACCTACACCGCCACCGACGTGACCGATGCCACCGGCGGCATCCCCGTCACCATCACCCAAACTGCCACCGTCGGCTTCACGGCCACGCCGGCGGTCGGCACGACCACGGTGACCGCGTCGCCGGGCTCGGTCCAGGCGAACG
>JAKAYQ010000103.1 GCA_021826725.1 Actinomycetes bacterium | reverse complement strand
GTACACCGGCGCGCAGATCTTCGAAGCCGTGGGCCTCGGTCGCGACCTGGTCGACGAGTACTTCACCGGCACGGTCAGCCGGATCGGAGGCGTCGGCATCGACGAGCTGGCCGCCGAGGTGCTGGCCCGGCACCGCGCCGCACACCTGGAGCGCCCGACCGAGCGAGCACACCGAGAGCGCGAGATCGGCGGCGAGTACCAGTGGCGGCGCGAGGGCGAGCTCCACCTGTTCAACCCCCGGACGGTGTTCAAGTTGCAGCATGCCACCCGGACCAAGCGCTATGACGTCTTCAAGGAGTACACGGGCCTGGTGGACGGCTTGTCGCGCCGGGGTGCGACCCTGCGGGGCCTGCTCGAGCTGCGAACCGGGTCCCTTCCTGCCGTGCCGATCGACGAGGTCGAGCCGGTCTCGGAGATCGTCAAGCGCTTCTCGACCGGCGCGATGTCGTATGGGTCGATCTCGGCAGAAGCCCACGAGACCCTCGCCATCGCCATGAACCGGCTGGGGGCGAAGTCGAACACCGGCGAGGGCGGCGAGGACCCCGAGCGGTTCGTCGCGGACGCGAACGGGGACCTGCGCCGCAGCGCGATCAAGCAGGTGGCGTCGGGCCGCTTCGGCGTGACCGCCGAGTACCTGGTGAACGCCGACGACCTGCAGATCAAGATCGCCCAGGGAGCCAAGCCCGGCGAAGGAGGCCAGCTCCCCGGTCACAAGGTCTACCCGTGGATCGCCAAGACCCGGTACTCCACCCCCGGGGTCGGCCTGATATCGCCGCCGCCGCACCACGACATCTACTCCATCGAGGACATCGCCCAGCTCATCCACGACCTGAAGTCGGCCAACCCGCGGGCCCGCGTGCACGTCAAGCTGGTCGCCGAGGTCGGCGTTGGGACCGTGGCGGCCGGCGTGGCCAAGGCGAAGGCCGACGTGGTGCTCATCTCGGGCCACGACGGCGGCACGGGTGCCAGCCCGCTCACCTCGCTCAAGCACGCGGGCATCCCGTGGGAGCTGGGCCTGGCCGAGACCCAGCAGACGTTGGTGCGCAACGGGCTGCGGGACCGGATCGTGGTCCAGGCCGACGGCCAGATGAAGACCGGGCGCGACGTGATCGTGGCCGCGCTGCTCGGGGCCGAGGAGTACGGCTTCGCCAGCGCACCGCTGGTGGTGTCCGGCTGCGTGATGATGCGGGTCTGCCATCTCGACACGTGCCCCGTCGGGATCGCCACGCAGAACCCTGTGCTGCGAGAGCGGTTCACCGGCAAACCCGAGTTCGTCGAGAACTTCTTCGAATTCGTGGCCGAGGAGGTCCGCGAGCTGCTGGCATCGCTCGGCCTGCGAACCCTCGACGAGGCGATCGGTCGCGTCGACCTGCTCGACACCGCCGCCGCCGTCGGCCAGTGGAAGGCGGCGGGGCTCGACCTGTCGCCGATACTGGCGCAGCCCGACGGCGGTCCGCCCACCGACCGACGCTGGCGGCGACCGCAGGACCACGGGCTCGACAAAGCCCTCGACCACCGCTTTTTGGAGGAGTGCCGGCCGGCCATCGAACGCGGCGAGCCCGTTGCACTGGAGCTTCCGGTCGCCAACGTCGACCGGACGGTGGGAACCCTCCTCGGATCGGAGATCAGCCGGCGCTACGGCGGCGCCGGGTTGCCCGACGGGACGATCACCTTGACCTTCACCGGTTCTGCCGGGCAGAGCTTTGGCGCCTTTCTGCCACGGGGCGTCACCATGCGCCTGTACGGCGATGCCAACGACTACCTGGCCAAGGGCCTGTCCGGCGGGCGCATCGTGGTGCGCCCACCCCAGGGCGTGCCGTTCGTCGCCGAGGAGCAGATCATCGCCGGCAACGTCATCCTCTACGGCGCCACTGCCGGCGAGGTGTTCCTGCGCGGCCAGGTGGGGGAGCGGTTCTGCGTGCGCAACTCCGGTGCCACAGCCGTCGTGGAGGGGGTCGGCGACCACGGGTGCGAATACATGACCGGCGGGCGCGTGGTCGTGCTCGGGCCCACCGGCCGGAACTTCGGCGCCGGCATGTCCGGGGGTGTCGCCTACGTGCACGATCCGGATGCCGCGCTGCACGAGCGCTACAACCCTGAGCTGGTCGACCTCGAGCCGCTCGTCGACGAGGACCGGCAGTGGCTGGCGGCCATCGTGGCCAGGCATCGCGACGAGACCGGGTCGGCGGTGGCCGACCGGCTGCTCGCCGACTGGGACCGGTCGTCGGCCGCGTTCGTGAAGGTGATGCCACGGGACTACCGCCGGGTGCTCGAGGCCACCCGACAGGCGGTCGAGGACGGCCTCGACGTGGGTGAGGCGGTCATGTCCGCCCTGCGGCGCTGAACCCGCCAGCTGCCAGGCCGGTCGACGAGGAGGAGCGAGCAACCGATGGGCAAGATCACCGGGTTCCTGGAGTACGACCGGGCTCTCCCGGCGCGCCGGCCGGTGCCGGTGCGCATCCGCGACTGGCATGAGGTCTACGAGCCGTTCCCCGAAGCCGACACCCGGCAGCAGGCGGCGCGGTGCATGGACTGCGGCATCCCCTTCTGCCACGACGGCTGTCCGCTGGGCAACCTGATCCCCGAGTGGAACCACCTCGCGTACCGCGGCGACTGGTTCGACGCGGCAGAGCGCCTGCACGCCACCAACAACTTCCCCGAATTCACCGGCCGGCTCTGCCCGGCGCCATGTGAGGCCGCGTGTGTGCTCGGCATCACCTCACCGCCGGTGACCATCGAGCGCATCGAGTACGAGATCGCCGAGCGCGCCTGGGCCGAAGGCTGGGCGCAACCTCAGTTGCCCACCACGCACACCGGTAGGAGCGTCGCCATCGTCGGGTCCGGCCCGGCCGGGCTGGCTGCAGCGCAGCAGCTCGCCCGGGCAGGCCATGCGGTGACCGTCTACGAGCGGGCCGAACGGCCCGGCGGCCTGCTGCGCTACGGCATCCCCGAGTTCAAGATGGAAAAAGCGGTCCTCGACCGCCGGCTCGCCCAGCTGCGGGCCGAGGGCGTGGAATTCCGCTGCGGGGTGTCTGTCGGCTCGGCGCTCGACAGGGTCGGGCACGCGGATGGACCGGCCGGTGCCGGTGATGTGCCAGCCAGAGGAGGTGCCGGTGCCGGCAGCAGCGGGGCGATCCCCGCGCCCGAGCCCGGCGCCGTGCGGGGCCCGGGCGCGGCGTCGGCCCCCGACGTGCAGGTCGTCGCAGCCGAAGATCTGGTTGCCGGCTACGACGCCGTGGTGCTGGCCTGCGGGTCCACCGTGCCGCGTGACCTGGATGTTCCCGGGCGCCAGCTCAACGGCGTGCACGTCGCCATGGAGTACCTGAAACCGGCCAACCTTGTCTGCGAGGGCGCCATGGCCGAAACCCCGATCCACGCCGGCGGAAAGAACGTGGTCATCATCGGCGGCGGCGACACGGGAGCCGACTGTCTGGGCACCGCGCACCGCCAGGGTGCCGCGTCGGTCCACCAACTCGAGATCATGCCCGAGCCGCCCGCCGAGCGAAGCGCCAGCAACCCGTGGCCAACCTGGCCGACGATCCTGCGCACTTCCTCCGCTCACGAGGAGGGAGGTACGCGCCTGTTCGCCGTCACCACCGTCGAGCTCGTCGACGACGGCACCGGAGCGGTGCGAGCCTTGCGGTGCCAGCAGGTGGCAGCGGCGACCGTCGACGGTCGGACGCAGTTCGAACCGGTGCCGGACAGTGCGGTTGAGATCCCCTGTGAGCTGGTGCTGCTGGCCATGGGGTTCACTGGCGCCGAGCGTGCCGGCGTCGTCGGCGAGCTCGACCTGGCGCTCGATGACCGGGGGTCCGTCGCCGCCGATGCGGACTGGTCGACCAGCCAGCCCGGTGTCTTCGTGTGCGGCGACATGGCTCGCGGCCAGAGCCTGGTGGTATGGGCCATCGCCGAGGGCCGTTCGTGTGCAGCAGCGGTCGACCGCTTCCTCATGGGGGACACCGCGCTGCCCGTTCCGCTCGCGCCTGGCCAGGTGGCGCTGCGCTGACCGCCGCCGGCTCCATCTGCGCCGTGGCCAGGCGGTTCGCCACCTCGGCCGACAAGGCGACGCCGGGTACCGGTGCGCATGCTGCAATCGCCGCCGAGGCGCTCGGTGCCGGCGAGGCCTCCCTTGCCCGGATCGCGGCCGGCCCCTGACGATCGGGCAGTCTCCCCGTCCCGCCCGGAGACGTGCGCGACAACGCCCCCGACGTTCCGCACCGCCGCGCCGCAGGCTCAGGCGAGCTCAGGCGGGGTCGGCGCAGGCGTGCCGCCGGCAACGGGCAGCACCATGGGGTTCGCCTGTGGGATGGCTCCCGAGGCGTGGATGGCGGCGACCCACGGCTCGACGGCCTCGGCAAGCGTCTGGGTCCGCTCAGCGCCAAGCCGACGCCACGGCTCGTTGGCGAGCCGGTCCGTGTCTCGCTCGATCTGGGCGCGGACGCTGCGGCCGGTAGGCGTAAGGCCACCGCCCTGGTCCATCCACCCCCGGTCGACCAGCGCCTGCTCGGCTGCGTCCCATTCGACGTCTTCCCAACCTCGTGCCGACTGCAACGTCGGCCGGGTGGTCACGCCCGACGCGACCTGGAGCACGTGGGCCTGGCACCCATCGATCTCAGCGCCGACCAGGAGCGCGACGTGGCCGTCTCCTCGGTGTTCGCGTACCACCGTGGCCAGGTGCCACAGGGCCCGAACGGGTTCGTCGGGCACGGGGCGCGCAGCGTGAGCAGCCGCCAACGGCCGGCCGCTGCAGTCGATCCCCTCGACCGCGACCCGCATCAGGTCGACGGCGCGGCCCACTCCACCTGGCGGGCGACCCGCGCGGTCGCCGAGGATCTGCGTGAGCGCCGCGCCGGCACCGTCTACCCGAGCCCGCAGCACCTGGTCGGGTGACGCGTAGTCCCAGGCGTCGGGGATGGCCCGGTGCACCAGGCGCGGGGCGAAATTGTAGAAGGTGGCATCGACCACGGCAGCGCTCACCGCTCCCATGGAGGCGGACCGGCTGGCGAAGTAGCCCATCCAGAAGCCCCGCAGCCCGATCTCCTTGTAGGCGGCGATCGGCTCGGGAGCGAAGTAGACGACAGCGTGGAGCGCCTCGAGCAGGTGCCACATCCTGCGGGCCACAGCACCGTGGCCGCCGGCCGTCCCAGGAGTCGCGTCGCCAACCACACTGCCAATGTACGTGAGCGGCGGTCGGTCGTGGCGTCGTCGAAGGCAGGCCACAAGTCGGCCGTAGCCGGTCCACCCTCACACGGGTGCTGGCCGGCGAGCGGGCGTGCGCAGCCGTCAACCGGTCCCGTGCGCCTGCAACGCTCCGGCGAGCGACAGCACGGTGACGACGTAGGTGGTGCTGTGGTCGTAGGCGAAGACAGCGCCAGGCAGGTCGGCGCCGTTGCGGGCCCCGTCGGCGCACAGCATGCGGGCAGCGGCATAGACGGCGTCAGTCGCGTCGTAAGGGCTCGGCGGGAGCGCTCCGCCCGGCGGCACAGGGAGCGCGTACGCTGCGAAGGTGGCTGGCTCGAACTGCATTGGTCCTTCGGCCCCTGCAGAGCCCGCCCCTGAGTGGACACCGGGCAGGCTCGACTGCCCGTTGTCGGACTCGACGGTGCCGATGGCGGCCAGCACGCTCCAGGGCAGTCCCGGGCAGGTGGTGCCAGCTGCCAGGTAGAGGGCGAGCATCGCCGGAGGAACAGTCGGGACCCGGCCACCGGCCCATCCGGCCGCACCGGTGCTGCCGCCGAGGCCCGAACTGCCCGACGGCACGATCCCGGCCCCGGCCACCAGGGCCACCAGGGACACAAGGGCGATCACTCCGGCGAAGGCCACGCCCAGCGCAGCCAGGACAACGAGCCGGAGCGTGCGGCTACCACCCCCTCGGGACGTTGCGGTTGACGACGTGGTGGGACCGAATTCGACTGCAGGCACGGGGACCTCGCTCGGCCGAGCGCACGAAGCGCGGGTCGGGAGGGTGGGCCTGTGCCCACGAGCGACCGAAGGATGTGCCGGTGATCTCGGCGGTGACGTGCCTGCAGTGCACTTCAGCACGGAACGATCCGGGGGTCAAGGGTGGCGGCGGGCATCGGCGAGCCGGGGACCGTGTCGGTATGCTCCGGACATGCTGAGCACCATGCAAGACGGCCCGCTGCTCATAAGTGGGATCCTGCGACACGGGCTGGCGACCTACGGCGACAGCGTGGTCATCACCAAGCGGCCCGACGGGTTCCGGTCCGCCACGTTCGCCGAGGTCGGCGAGCGGAGCGCCCGCCTTGCGGGAGCGCTCCGGGCGCTCGGCGTGGGGGAGGGGGACCGGGTCGGGACCTTCATGTGGAACGACCAGGAGCACCTCGAGGCGTACCTGGCCGTGCCGTCGATGGGGGCGGTGCTGCACACCGTCAACATCCGGCTGTTCCCTGCCCAGCTGGCGTTCGTGATCAACCACGCAGCGGACCGGGTTCTCATCGTCGACGCCTCGGTCGCCCCGCTCCTGGCGCGCGTGTGGGACCAGCTCACCACCGTCGAGCATGTGGTGGTGGTGGGTGGTGAGCCGGTCGAGGGCCTCGGCGAGGTCGTCGCCTACGAGGAGCTGCTCGGTGCGCACGAGCCGCACGACGCCTGGCCGACGCTCGATGAGCGGCAGGCCGGTGCCATGTGCTACACGAGCGGCACCACCGGCGACCCCAAGGGTGTCGTCTATAGCCACCGATCGATGTGGCTCCACGCGTTCGCCGGCATGACGGCCAACGTCACCGGCGTCGGCCAGCGCGACAGGGTGCTGGCCGTGGTGCCCATGTTCCACGTGAACGCGTGGGGGGTGCCCTACACGGCGTTCATGTCGGGTGCGGACCTGGTCATGCCCGAGCGGTTCCTGCAGGCGGCGCCGCTGGCCGAGATCTTCGCCACTCAGCGGCCGACCATGTCGCTCGGGGTGCCGACCATCTGGAACGACCTGCTGCGGTATGGCGAGCAGCAGGACCTCGACCTGTCTTCGGTCCGCCTGCTCATGGCCGGCGGGTCGGCCGTGCCCCGCTCGCTCATCGAGGCCTTCGAGGACCGCTACGGCGTCATGATGCTGCAGGGCTGGGGGATGACCGAGACCAGCCCGGTCTGTGCGGTGAGCTGGCCACCGCGCAACGCCACCCCGGAAGACGAGCTCGACTGGCGGGCGCGCACGGGCCGGGTGGTCACCGGGGTGGAGGTGCGGGTCGTCGACGACGAGGGTTCAGTGCTTCCCGCCGATGGCACGGCTGTCGGCGAGCTCGAGGTGCGCGGTCCGTGGATCACAGCCTCGTACTACGGGGACGATTCGGGTGACCGCTTCCACGACGGGTGGCTGCGCACCGGTGACGTGGGCACGCTCGACGCCCACAATTTCATGGTGATCTCCGACCGGAGCAAGGACGTCATCAAATCCGGCGGGGAGTGGATCTCCTCCGTCGAGCTGGAGAACCAGGTGATGGCTCATCCCAAGGTCTTCGAGGCGGCCGTCATCGGCGTGCCCGACGAGAAGTGGGACGAGCGACCCCTGGTGGCGATCGTTCCCACCGATGGCGGGGCGCCGGATCCAGCAGAGCTGATCGAGTTCCTGCGGGACCGGGTGGCACGGTGGTGGCTGCCGGAACGATGGGCTGTCGTGCCCGAGATCCCCAAGACCAGCGTGGGCAAGTTCGACAAGAAGCGGCTGCGCGCCAGCGTGGCGTCGGGGGACGTCGACGTGGTGGAGGTCGAGGTGCCGGGCCGGCCGGGCACCTCAGACCGGTGAGCGCAGCCGGGGCTGGCGCGCCCGGTCCGGTCCCCGGAACCGACGACCTCGTGGGTCGGCTGGCAGCGGCAGCGGAGGAGCTCGCCGACATGGCGCTCGACCGCCTGCAGCGGGCCCTCGGCGCCGGGGATGGCGCACCCGATCTGGCTGTCGAGGAACGCCGCCTCACACGGGCACGCCGATCCGTGGAGCGGGCCATCGGGATCCTGGGGGCTGGCGAGGATCCGTAGGCAGCGGGCTCCCGGCGGGGGCGGTCGGCGTGATCAGGGCGTGCGGCCGGTCACCGGGGACGAACCCGGCGGCAGAGGCCCTTCTGGCGGAGGTGGTCCGACCGGCCGGTGCAGGCTGTCCGCCCAGGCGTCGAGATCCTCCGGGCTCATCGTGTAGGCGATCACGAGGGAGCGGAGAGCTTCAAAGAGCGCATCGGCCTGCCGGCGGCTGTCGTCGGGCTGGGAGATGCTGCGCAGTGCGAAGCCGTCCACCATGGCGACAAGTGTGCCGGCTGCGTCGCGAGCCCGGCGCACACCGAGCGCGGCCAGCGCGCTGGCGGCGAGGTCCTCGAACACGCCGACGGCATCGGCTACCGGCTCGCGCAATGCCGGGTTGCGCGCTGCGTGGAGGTGGATCTCGATGGTGGCCACGATCGCGTCGCGCGAGCGCCCGGTGAGTGCGCCGGCGAGCCGACGTACCGCTGCCTCGATGTCGGAGGATGGCGAGGCGCTCATGTCGGCCAAGAACCGGCGCATGTCGCCGGCCTGCTGGTCGACGAACCACCGGAGCGCGTCCTCGACGAGGTCGTGCACGGTAGCGAAGTAGTACGTCGTGGTGGCGGCGGGTACCCCGGCTCGGGCGGCGACGGCCCGGTGGGTGACGGCGCGTGCACCGCCCTCCGACAACAGCTCGACGGCGGATCGAAGAAGTGCTTCGCGGCGCCGGCGACTGCGCTCCTGGCTCGGCACGACAGAGGCGCTCACGCGGTGTCCCCTGGCGATCAGTCGGTCGGACCGGGCCGCAACGCGGCGTCGACGACGACGGCGATGGCAGCCCAGCGCTCGTCATCGAGATGAAGGTCGGCGCCGCCAAGGGAAGCGAGGTGGGCCAGCTGGTACAAGACGATCGTCTCGATGCCGAGTGCCAGCGTCTTGGCGGAGATGTCGTTGCGGACCATGCCGTGCTCCTGGCCGACCCGCAGCAGGTCGGCCAGGTCGTGGCGGAGCGCGGCAAGGTGCGGCAGCGCCATGATGCGGTCGGGGCTCATCGGCTCCACACCGGTCAGTGCCCGGGCAGCCAAGGGGTGCTCCTCGACCGCGGCGATGAGCTCGGACCGCATCCGCGCCAGGACCTCCCCGAACGACACGATTCCACCTTCGAACGCCGTGGTCCGCACCAGTTGGACCATTCCGGCAGTGTCCTCGTCGACGGCGGCGATGAAGAGCGCCTCCTTTGCCGGGAAGTACCGGTAGACGGCACTGGGCGACAGGCCGACGTCCCGTGCGATGTCGGCCATGGACGTCCGCTGGAAGCCGTCGGCCACGAACCGTCCGATCGCGGCCTGGATGATCGCTTGCCGGGTACGGGCGCCTTTGCTCGGGGTCGAGACTGGACCGGGAGGAGCCGGCCCCTCCGCGTCGAGATCCACGGACGGGCAATATACCGGTGCAGTGCTCGATCGGCCCAGCCCGGTGGTGTGCAGGTCGGCTTGCGGCACGCGTTCGGTCAGCGAAAGACCCCGATCACCGGAAACTCGGTCGCCGCCAGGCGGCGGACGGGTCGGCTGGTCACCCACCCAAACCGTTGAGGGTGTCGATCAACTGGCGGAGCCGGCCGTAGTGGACGCGGTCGAACCGCATCGCCAGGCGCGGGAGGTCGTCGTGGTCGTGACTGGAGCGTTCGGGGCCCAGCGGCTTGGTCGGTCGGATGGAACCCGAGGTGAGGATGTCGCCGAACCCGCGGTTGATGGCAGCCAGCTCACCGCTGTCGGGCAGCCGCCGCAACCGCAGGACCAGGAGGTCGCCGACCCAGCGCAGCGAGTGGTAGTTCCGGTAGAAGCCGAGGATCTCCTCGACCGCATGGTCGACGTCGGCGGTGATCCGGTAGAGGCAATGGTCGTCGGCGCCGACCAGGCCGCGTGCCGCGACCTGCTGGTCGACGAACTGCTGCCAGCCGCGCCAGTAGGTGCCGTCGGGCACGTCGAGCAGCACCAGGGGCGCCGGCTCCGCCTTGCCGGTCTGCAGCAGGGTCAGCAGCTCGAACGACTCGTCGAGGGTGCCGAACCCGCCGGGCAGCACGACGTAGCCGTCGGACTCCTTGATGAGCATGAGCTTGCGCGTGAAGAAGTAGCGCATCTCGACGAGCTTGGGGTCCTGCGCGATGAAGCGGTTGGCTCCCTGCTCGAACGGAAGGCGGATGTTGACGCCGAGCGACCGGTCACGCCCGGCGCCTTCCATCCCTGCGGCCATGATGCCGGGACCGGCGCCGGTCACCACCATCCACCCATGGGAGGCCAGGCGTTCGGCGAGCCCCCGTGCCTGCAGGTAGAGCGGGTCGTCGGGTCGCGTCCTGGCGGAACCGAAGAAGGTCGCCTTCTGCGCGCCGCGGTAGGGGCGGAACACCCGGAACGCCTCGGCCATCTCCGCCAGCGCCGCGCGGGCCAGCTTCAGGTCCAGGGCGTCGGTGCGCTCACGAGCCAGCTCCACGACCGTGGTGAGGATCGCCCGGTACAGGTCCCCGCGAGCGGTTCCCGGCAGAGACTCGAGAAGAACGTCGGCGAGCGCGTCGCCGGTGAGCTCGGCAACCGCGTCCGCCTCCGTGGCGGCGTCTGCATCTTCTGCCCCGGCCGTGTCGGGTGCCAGCGGTGGCAGCCCGGCCTGCGTGCTCACGCCGCGCTGGCCGCCGGGCGGTACAGCGTGGTGCGCTGCACCAGGCGCCGACCCAGCGGGGCGATGAGCGCGGCGAAGTCGGCTTCGTCCATGCCCTGGCCGTGGTTGGCCCCGGCCGCCCGGGAGATGTTCTCCTCGATCAGGGTGCCGCCGAGGTCGTTGCCGCCGGCCCGCAGCACCTGGCGCACCCCCTCGGGTCCCAACTTCACCCAGCTGGCCTGCACGTTCGGGATGCTGGTGCGATACGCGATCCGGCCGACGGCGTGCATCAGGAGCGTCTCGCGAAAGGTGGGTCCGAGATCGG
>JAKAYQ010000102.1 GCA_021826725.1 Actinomycetes bacterium | reverse complement strand
ATACGCGGCGGGTGCGCCCATGAGTGAACCGTGGACGTTCTCCGGGCAGCCGGCACCCTTGGGTGCAGTGCACGGCGGTGGTGTCGTGACCTTGGTGGACGAGTCGACGTTCGCCATCAGCGGTCGCATCGGCGACATGGTCTCCGGTGGGGCGCACGGACTCTTCGTTCGCGACACCCGGGTCCTCTCTCGGCTCGAGGTGCTGCTGAACGGGCAGCGGCCCGAACCGCTCGAGGTGGTGAGCGCGGACCCCTTTTCGGCGACGTTCGTGTCCAGGCTGGCGCCCGCCGGTGGGCGGGCGGACTCCACGCTCATGGTCTTCCGCTCCCGTCACGTCGGGCGGGGCATGCGCGAGGACGTCGAGGTGCGGAACTTCGGGGACGAGCCGACGTTCTGCCGGTTGGAGCTGTTCGTGGATGCGGACTTCGCCAACCTGTTCGCGGTGAAGGAGGGGCGTGGTGCCGACGTCGGGGGCCAGCGGACGTGGCATCGTGAGCCGGACGCCCTCACCATCAGGTACCGCCGGGGGGCCGCCGGCCGTGGTTGCCGGCTGCAGTTCTTCCCGGCGCCGTCGGCGATGGCCGAGGACCTCGTCACCTTTGAGGCCATCGTGCCGGCTCGGGGCTCGTGGACGGGGTGCATCGAGGTGCACCCGATCATGGAGCGCACCGTCGTGGAGCCTCGGCACCGCTGCGGCCAGCCCGTGGAGCGGGCCGCTCCGAGCGAGCGCCTGGCGCGCTGGCGCCACCGGGTGCCCCAGGTCGAGATATCGCACGGGGGATGGAGCCAGGTGGTCGAGCGCAGCGCCGAGGACCTCGGGGCCCTGCGCATCTTCGACCCGGACTTCCCTGACCGGGTCGTCGTGGCGGCCGGGGCGCCATGGTTCATGACGGTGTTCGGGCGCGACTCGCTGATCACCTCGTGGATGGCATTGCTCGTCGACCCTGACCTGGCTCTCGGGGTGGTCCAGACCCTGGCTCGCTTCCAGGGGAAAGCCATCGATCCCCGCAGTGACGAGGAACCGGGCCGGATCTTGCACGAGATGCGCTTCGGTGAGGCGCCCTCGCTGTCGCTCGGTGGCGGCAGCATCTACTACGGCACTGCAGACGCCACTCCCCTGTTCGTCATGGTGCTCGGCGAGCTGCGCCGTTGGGGGTTGGCCCGCGAGGCAGTGGAGGACTTGCTCCCCAACGCCGAGCGGGCAATCGACTGGATCGAGCACTTCGGCGACCGCGACGGCGACGGCTATGTCGAGTACCTGCGAGCGACCGACCGTGGCCTGGCCAACCAGGGATGGAAGGACTCGTGGGACGGAGTCCGGTACGCGAACGGCCGGGTGGCTGCTGCTCCTATCGCCCTGTGCGAGGTCCAGGCCTACGTGTACGGCGCGTACCTGGCATGGGCCCACTTTCTCCACGAGCGGGGCGACGATGTCAACGCGGCACGCTACCGGGAGCGCGCCCGAGACCTGAAGGCTCGGTTCAACCGCGACTTCTGGCTTCCCGAGCGCGGGTGGTGCGCCATGGGCTTGGACGGCGACAAGCAGCCGATCGACGCGCTGGCGTCGAACATGGGCCACTGCCTGTGGACCGGCATCCTCGACGAGGACAAAGCCCGACAGGTGGCCGACCAGTTGCTTTCTCCCGCACTGTTCAGCGGCTGGGGTGTGCGCACCCTGGCCACGTCGATGCGGGGCTACAACCCCATCAGCTACCACTGCGGCTCCGTGTGGCCGCACGACACCGCCCTGATCGCCGCCGGACTGGCGCGCTACGGGTTCATGGACCACGCACTGCGGCTCGTGACCGGGCTCTTCGACGCCGGAGTGGCCCAGGGCGGCAGGTTGCCCGAGCTGTTCAGCGGGCTCGGGCGCGAGGAACTGTCCACGCCGGTCAGCTATCCGACTTCGTGCTCTCCCCAGGCATGGGCGGCGGCCGCCCCGCTGCTGTGCCTGCGGACCATCCTGCGCTTCGACCCGTGGATCCCCTATGCAAAGACGTGGGTGGCCCCCGTGCTGCCCGACGGCATCGAGCACCTGGCCGTTCGGGGCATCCCTGTGGCTGGCACCCGGGTCGACATCACCGTCGACGGCGACGACGTCGAGGTGTCGGGCATGCCGGCCGGGATCGAGATCGTGCGCGAGCCGAGGCGGCCCGGTCCGGCGACCTGAAGCTCGCTGCCGCTGCCGAGCCTGGTCCCAGGCTCAGCCCGGATCGAACCCGGTACGGGCTGGCGTCCACGATGGCCGGCTCGGGCCGGTATCGTCGGAGGGGTGAGCCCGTCAAAGACCACCAAGTCCGTCGCTGCCGCGGTCGCTGCCGCGGGCACCATCGCCAGCATCTGGTGGTTCGCGTTGAAGCCCCGCTGGAGGAAGAAGGCGGGTTCGGGGGACTGACGGCACACAGGGGAGCTGCGCCGAGCGGCGCCGTCACCTGCCGCATGGACCGCGGTGATCGCCGACCGGCGAGGTGCTGTCGCTTGTTCGATCGCTGCTTCGATGCCCGACGAGTGCAGGGAGCACGTGGCTGATCGGGCCGTGCACCACTGCGTCGGCCAAGCCGTCCATGGCGGTGGGGCCGCCGTTCACGATGACGACCGCCGCGCCGGCACGCTCCGCAGTCGGTACCAGGCTGGCGGCAGGGTGGACCGACAGGGTCGAACCGACAGCAAGGATCAGGTCGCACCGGAGCGCGGCGCGCTCGGCGCGTTCGAGGTCGGCGGCAACGAGCGGCTGGCCGAAGCTGATGGTGGCGGCTTTCACCAGGCCGCCGCAGGCGCGTTCCGCTCCGGCCCCCGCGGTGCCTGTCCCCGCGGTGCCTGTCCCCGCGGTGCCTGTCCCCGCGGTGCCTGTCCCCGCGGTGCCAGTCCCCGCCGGGCCGCTCCCCATCGGTTCTGTGCAGTGGGGGTCGTCGTCGCCGGCGCGCACCCGGGTGAGGATCTCGTCCATCGGCCACCGAGCGGCACAGTGCAGGCACACCGCCTCGCGGGTGGTGCCGTGGATCTCCACCACCAGCGCCGGGGAGTGCCCGGCCTGTACGTGGAGGCCGTCGATGTTCTGCGTGACGAGCAGTTCGAGCACGCCGCGGCGCTCGAGCTCCACGAGTGCAAGGTGACCGGCGTTCGGCTCGGCGGCATCAACCGGCGACGCCAGGCGCACCTGCCATGCCCGGCGGCGGACAGCCGGGTCGGCGACGAACGAGTCGATGGACGAGAGCCGTTCCGCTTCGGGATCGCGGGTCCACACACCCTGCGGCCCGCGGAAGTCAGGGATGCCCGAGTCCGTCGAGATGCCCGCACCGGTCAGCACGAGGATCCGCGTGGCCTCGCTGACAACGCGGCGGGCATGGTCCAGGTCGGACCAGGCGCCGCCTTCCGGCGCCCAGCGGGCGCCGCGGCTGTTGCCGACACCGATCGGCAGCTGGTCGGTTGGGGGGTTGTTCGGGTCGGCAGCGGTGTCCCACGGGTCATCGGCAGCGGCCACGATGCCAGTGTCGCGCTACCGGTGATCCCCGGTCGGGTCGGCTCCGTCTGGCTGGGAACGCGCTTCCGGCCCGTTAGCGTGCGCAGCGTGATGTCGTCGTCGCTGCGGCCCCTTCGGTCCAGGAACTTCGCCATGGTGTGGTCCGCAGCGCTCGTCTCCAACGTCGGGTCGTGGATGCAGACCGTCGCACTCGGTTTCGTGGTGACCCGAAACACGCACAACCCGTTGTGGACCGGTGTGGTGGCAGCGGCAGCGTTCGTGCCGATGGGCCTGCTGTCCCCGGTCGGCGGGGCGATGGCCGACCGTTTCGACCGGCGGCGCTGGCTGATCGTCACCACCGTGGCCGAAGCCGCGTTCGCCGCCGGCCTGGCCGTGCTGGCGGCCGCAGGGCACGAGCAGCCGTGGCTGCTGACGGTGGTGGCGTTTGGCGGTGGCTGTGCGTCGGCCATCGGGTTTCCCACCTACCAGGCCATGTTGCCCGATCTGGTCGACAAGCAGGACCTGCTGGCCGCCGTGTCGCTGTCGTCCGCCCAGTTCAACCTGGGTCGGGTCATCGGCCCTGCGCTGGCCGGCGTGGTGCTGGTGGCCGGTGGCGTGGCCTGGACCTTTGCCGCCAACGCGGTGTCGTTTGCTGCGGTTGTCGTGGCTTTGGTGCTCGTACGCCTGCCGCGTCACGAGCGGCCTGCGGCCGGCGAGACCCTGTGGGCGCGCATGGCTGACGGGTTCCAGATCACGATGGCCGAGCCGGGCTGCCGCAGCGCTGTGATCCTGATCGGCATCGTCGCCCTGGTGGGGTCGCCCTTCATCGCACTGGTACCGGCGATGGCGATCGACGCACTGCACCGCGGCGCAGCGGGCACGTCGGTGCTGGTGACCGGCCAGGGGGTCGGCGCCGTGGTCGGGGCGCTTGCGCTCGCCCCGCTGGCAGCGGCCCTGGGCCGTGGGCGGGTGATCCGGCGCGCACTGCTCGCCTTTCCCGTCGCCCTGGCTGCGTACGGCGTGGCGGGGGGCATGTGGACCGAAGCCGTCGCCATCGCCGTGGTCGGCGCCTGCTACATCAGCGTGCTGTCGGGCCTCAACACCGTGGTACAGCTCCGGGCTCCGACCGCGGCGCGCGGTCGGGTGCTGGGCATCTACATGATGGCGCTGGGCACGATCTACCCGGTTGGCGCCATCGTCGAGGGAGCGCTGGCCCGTTCGCTCGGCATCCGTGCGGTGACCGCCGGTGCCGGCGTGGCCCTGCTCGCCATCATGGTTACGATCGGGCTGGTGCGTCGCCTGTGGCTGGCTGCGCTCGACGGCGTGCCCGCCGCTCCAGCGGGCGCATCCGCTGCCGCGGCGCGCAAAGGATCGGCGCACCGGTGAGGGGGTCGGGCGCGCACGCTGTGGTAGCTGGGGACGCCGGTGGCATGGTCCAGCTGGTGGACGCGGCGGGAGCGGAGATCGCGCAGCGGCGGGCGGCGGGGGCCTTGCGGGCCGCAGGTGCTCGGGCGGGGGACCGCGTGGCGTTCTGCCTGTCGTCGTCGGTGGCGCTGCTCGCTGCGGTGCTCGGTGCGCTGCGCACCGGGGTCGTACCGGTACTGCTGAACGCCACCTTGCTCCCCGCCGAGCGCGACGCGCTTGTCGCCGACTGCGATCCGGTGCTGGTGGTCACCGACGAGGCCGCGGTGCAGCGCCTGGCCGACGGTCGCCCGGTGGACTTGGCGCCGTACCCGCTGGCCCGGCCGATGCACTACACATCGGGGACCACTGGCACGGCCAAGGGCGTGTGGTCCGGTGTGCTGTCGGAGGTCGAAGCCCGGGCGCTGTTCGAGGACGAAGCCGACCTGTGGGGTTTCGACGACGGGGATGTGCACCTGGTGTGCTCGCCGATGTACCACTCGGTGTCGGTCCGTTTCGCAGCGGGAACCCTGCTGCGTGGCGGGCGGCTGGTGCTGCTGCGGCGGTTCGACGCCGACGCCGCCGCTGACGCGATCGTCCGGCACCGGCCCACCACCACGTTCCTGGCCCCGACCTCGCTCGGCCGGTTGCTGCAGGCCGGTGGCCTACCGGACGAGCTGGACAGTCTCCGCCTGCTGGTGCACGCGGGGTCGCCCTGTCCCGCCCCCATAAAGCGCAGGGCCATCGACCGGACTCGCCCCGGCACCGTCTGGGAGTTCTACGGCTCGACCGAAGGCCAGTTCACCGCGTGCTCGCCCGAGGAGTGGCTAGAGCGCCCGGGCACGGTGGGGCGGGCCCGTTCCGGGCGGCGCCTGTCGGTCGACCACGACGGTACCGTGTGGTGCCACGCCCCCGCCTACGCCCGGTTCACGTACTGGAACCGGCCCGATGCCACCGAGGAGGCGTGGCGCGACGGAGCATTCACCGTCGGGGACCTCGGGCGGATCGACGCCGACGGCTACCTCTACCTCGACGGCCGGCGGGACGACCTCATCATCAGCGGCGGCGTCAACGTCTACCCGGTAGAGGTGGAGGCGGTGCTGGCCGAGGTGCCTGGGGTGGAGCACGTGGCGGTGTTCGGGGTTCCCGATCCGGACTGGGGCCAGCAGGTCTGCGCCGCCGTCGTCGGCACCGCGGCGCCCGACGATCTCTACCGGCATGCTGCCGAGCGTCTGGCGCCGTACAAACGGCCCAAGCGCTACGTGACAGTGGACGCCATCCCGCATACCGCTACGGGCAAAGTACGCCGAGGTCGCCTGGCGGTGGACCTGGGGATGGCACAGGGAACCTGACGGGCTCTGCCGCCCGCCGCAGGGTGCACGCAGGCCTGTTGTTGGGCGTGCCATGTCGGTCGAGCGCTGTTCGCTGCGGTCCTGGTCGGCGGTCCTGTGCTGTGGTCTTGCGCGGTGGCTCCGGGTTGCCGGCTCCTGATTGCGGAAGGCACGGTCGAGGAATGCTCTCGCTGTGCCGGATCAGGCCCACATGGCCCCTGGCAGGGACCGCCACGGCGGACGATGTGCTCGCCGCTCAGCGTGAATTATCACCTCAGATGGCGTGCTGGACCAGATGGGATCAGGCGCCGGTGGGTCCGGTGATCGGCACCGGAGGCTCGCCGGAGCCAGTACTCGGCGTGGCGCCGCCGGTCACGGTGGCGGCCAGCAGGGAGGCGTCGGCGGCGCGGATGTCGGCTTCGATCTTGGGGGTCGTCAACCGTTCGATGACGAAGGCCAGGCCCGGGACGAACCCGGCCAGCACCACGGGCAGGAGCTTGCCGAACGACCAGCGCACGCGGCGAGCCATGTCGTAGCCGGCGGCCAGGTAGGCGATGTAGGCGAAGCCGTGGATCGGGCCGACGACGGCCACCACACTGGTGTTGTGCGCTGCGTACTGCAGCGGGACGCCCACGCATGCCAGGACGAGCAGGCCGACGCCGACGATGTAGGCCATGATCCGGTACCGCAGCAGCGCGCCCCGCATCGCTTGCGGTGCCAGGGAGCGGTCACTGCCGCCCCAGCCGATGAGCGACAGCGCAGCAGGGGGCGGTGGTCGCTCGGCGTCGGGTGTGCTCACCACGTCTTTCGCCTTCCGCTGTCGTTCAGGGCGGCCAGGTACCGGTTGTACTCGGCAAGCGCCGCGTCGTCGTCGGGCTCGCCGGTCGGGTCGGGTCCCTCGCTCTGGGCGGCCGGTGCGGTGCCCGGCTGCTCGGCCGTCCCGATATCGGCCGTGGCCCTGCCCGAGCCGGTGTCGGGCTGCCCGATGATACCGGTCTCGGTCTGCGCGATGGTGCCGGTCTCGTTCGCCCTGATCTCGGGTCGTACCATGGTTCCGGTTTCCAAGCCGTCACGCCCGGTGCCAAGGACCGCTTCGGCGCCGGCCACCACGTCGCCGGGTAGTGCGTCGCCGGGTAGTGCGTCGCCGGGTAGTGCGTCGCCGGGTAGTGCGTCGCCGGGTAGTGCGTCGCCGGGTAGTGCGGCAGTCGCCGACGACGCGGCACTGCCGGCGCTCCCGGCATCCCCGGCTCGATGCGAGCGGCGCCGGCTGGGACCGGGGGCGAGCGCCCACCCGATGGGACGGTCGGCATGGTGTGCTGCCATCCGGGCTTGCGCATCGGGCGCGCCGGGCTGGTCATGGACCATCTTCCACCACACGAACAGCGCGTACCCGGCGAAGAACGGCCACTCGAAGGTGTACGCCCAGCTCAGGCTGTTCCCGTTGAGAGCCCGGTTCAGCTGCCACCAGGCCAAGCCCAAAAAGCCCGGCACGACGAGCACCACGACGAGGTGCAGGAGCATCGCTCGTGGAGTGACCCAGATGCGCACGCACGAAGGCTATCGAGCCGGGCGGGCGGTCTGGCGCGCGGTCGCAGGCCGGCAACCGGGGCCCGATGTGTGTGACCGTGGTCGCGCGGGAGAAGATCGTCCCATGCCCATCGCCAGCGTCAACCCTGCCACCGGCCGGACAGAGCGCACGTTCGAGCCGCATGACGATGCCGAGATCGAGGCCCGCCTGGCGCTGGCAGCGGAGGCGTTCGAGTCGTTCCGGGCCACGTCGTTCGACGAGCGTGCCCGCTGGGCCGTCGCTGCAGCTGAGCTGCTCGAGGGCGAGCTTCCCGTCCTGGCTCGCATCCTCACCATGGAGATGGGCAAGACCTTCGCCGCGGCCAAGGGCGAGGTGGCCAAGTGCGCTGCTGCGTTCCGGTACTACGCCGCTCATGCCGAAGCCATGCTGGCCGAGGAGCCGGTCGCCCTCGACAGCGGTACCGGCGCTGTCCGCTACGAGCCGACAGGACCCGTCCTGGCCGTCATGCCGTGGAACTTCCCGCTGTGGCAGGTGGTGCGCTTCGCTGCCCCGGCGCTCATGGCCGGCAACGTCGGGCTGCTGAAGCACGCGTCCAATGTCCCGCAGACAGCGCTGGCGCTCGAGGAGCTGCTGGTCAGGGCCGGATTTCCGCCGGGAGCGTTCCAGGTGCTGCTGGTGCCGTCGACCGCGGTGGCGGGCATCGTGGCCGACGACCGGGTCCGGGCGGTCACCCTGACCGGGTCCGAAGCGGCAGGGCGCTCGGTGGCCGAGGCAGCCGGGCGCGCCCTGAAGAAGACGGTGCTGGAGCTCGGCGGCAGCGACCCGTTCGTGGTGCTTCCGTCGGCCGACCTGGCTCGTGCTGCCACGGTCGCCGTCGAGGCCCGGGTGCAGAACAACGGGCAGAGCTGCATCGCCGGCAAGCGCTTCATCGTGCACCGGGACTGCTACGACGAGGTTGTCGACGCCATGGTCGCGGCCATGGGAGCGCTCACCGTCGGCGACCCGATGGCCCCCGGGACCGAGGTGGGGCCACTGGCCACGGCAGCCGGTCGCGACGAAGTGGCGGCGCAGGTTGCGGACGCCCGGGCAAAGGGTGCCACCGTCCTGTGCGGTGGATCGGCTCTCCCGGGGGAAGGCTGGTTCTACGCCCCGACGGTGCTGTCCGACCTCGGCCCTGGCATGCGTGTCCACGACGAGGAGGTGTTCGGACCGGTCGCCCTCGTCTATCGGGCGGAAGACGTGGCCGACGCCGTTCGCATCGCCAACGACTCCGGGTTCGGCCTGGGAGCCAGCGTGTGGACGACCGATCCGGCCGAGCAGGAGGCGCTGGTGGGGGCGCTCCGAGCCGGCATGGTGTTCGTGAACGCCATGGTGGTGTCGATGCCGGAGCTGCCCTTCGGTGGTGTGAAGCGGTCAGGCTACGGCCGGGAGCTCTCCTGCCTGGGGATACGCGAATTCTGCGACGTCAAGGCCGTTCGGCGGGCTTGACGCCTGCTGCAGCAAGCCTGCTGCAGGAAGACAGGAAAGGTCTTGCTGGCACGATGCGGCCGAGACCCCGGTGGCGGTCCGGGGCGACCGGTGGGGTCAGGGCGTCGACCAGCCGGCGGCCCAGTGCTGGGCAGGTGTGTCGCCACTGGCCTGGGCGAGGAGGGTGAGCGCGCGGACCATGCCGCGGCGCTCGTCGACGGGAATTGCGCCGAGCATGCCCTGGACCAGGGCGTGGCGGCGCACGGACACCGCTTCGACCAGCGACCTGCCGTTCGAAGACAGCGACAGCTCGATCTCGCGCCGGTCCAGCTGATCCCGAGCGCGGTCGATCAGCCCTTTGCGCACCAGGCGGTCGCACATCCGGGTGGCGGTCGACGGGTTGACGCCCATCGCGTCGGCCAGGTCCGCCAATCGGCACGGCCCCCTGGTCGCGAGGAGCACCAGCGTGCGGTATTGCGGCAGGGTGACAGCCTCGTTGACCTGACGGACCGACGCCTCGGCCAGCGACACCATGGCGCGGCTGGCCAGCAGCACGGCCTCCACCACCTCGTCGTCGCCGATGGGAGCGTCCGAGCTCGTGGGCGACGGCTGCGCGTCGGCGGGTGGCGGGCCGGCTTCGGTGGTCGCCGTCCGTCTGGACCGGTCCCGTGTGGGTCCGGTTCCGGTTCGCTCCGGCTCGTCGGGGGCGCTATCGGGCGTGCCAGTGCCAGCCTGATGTCCAGGCACGCGTTCCGCGCCCGCCCGGCGATGCGGGACCGCCCGACCGGACGAAGCGGTGGGGGATCGGCCTGCAGGCGGGCTGCTCACGTAATCAGTATCGCGGCCCGAGCGGCGAAGCGCTGTGCTCCAGCAGGCCGGACGTGGGCCCGGCCCGGTTGGTCGATGCTCGCCGGTGCTCCGGTGCAGTACCGCTACCCGAGGGCGGCGTCTGGTGCGACGACGGCGACCGCCCGGTGGAGGAGTGAGCGGGCGTCGTCGAGGTGACCGCGACGGACCAGCTCGGGGAGCGGGCCGTCCAGTACGCCCCGCCAGTCGACGGCCTCCGTCGACCTTCCACCGGCGTGCACCGCGGTCCGGGCTTCGTCGAGAAGGCGGGCCAACGTCCCAAGATGCGGCCCGACGCACGCGGCCACGCGGGTCCGCACCCACGAGGCCAACGCCGGGCTCGCACCCCCGGTGGACACGGCCACGGTCACCGGTCCGTCTCGGTGGACCGCGGGCAGCACCACGCTGCAGTGAGCTGGATCGTCAGCGCAGTTGATCCACACGCCTGCTGCCTCGGCGTCGTGCCATACCGCCTGGTCCACCTCGGCCACGCCGGTGGAGGCGATGACAAGCCGGTAGCCGGCCGCCTCGCCGCGTCGGTACGGGCGGAGCTGCACGTCGAGGGCCGGCGGTCCCCGATGCGGCAGGTCCCCGGCGGCGGTCAGAAGCCCGAGCGCCACATGGGCCTCGGGTGCGACCAGCGTGACTGCTGCCCCGCATCGCAGCAAGGCGCCCGTCTTGCGGGCGGCCACTCGCCCGCCGCCCACCACCAGACATGGCCGCCCGGCCACCACCAAGCCGACCGGAAACACCTCGCTGTCGAGCACCGGCAGCTCAGCTCAGCTCGGACGGGCGGGGCCCGCGACCCGGGCGCCGGCCAGTTTGCCCTGCGCTGATACGGTCGTCTGGGCGGTCTGGGCGGTCTGGGCGGTCTGGGCGGTCTGGGCGGTCTGGGCGGTCTGGGCGGTCTGGGCGGTCTGGGCGGTCTGGGCGGTCTGGGCGGTCTGGGCGGTCTGGGCGGTCTGGGCGG
>JAKAYQ010000101.1 GCA_021826725.1 Actinomycetes bacterium | reverse complement strand
GCTGGGTGCACCGGTGCGCAGGCCGCCCAAGGTGTTCGGCATCGCCATGAACTACGCGGACCACGTCGGCGAGCTGGGCCGAGACGCCCCCGCGTTCCCTGCGTTCTTCGCCAAGGCGCCGACCTGTGTTGTTGGACCGTTCGACGCCATCGAGGTGCCACGGGTGTCGAACCAGGTCGACTATGAGGGGGAGCTGGCCGTCGTCATCGGACGTCGGTGCCGGCACGTTCCCGCAGATCGTGCCCGTGAGGTTGTGGCCGGGTTCAGCGTGATGAACGACGTCAGCGTGCGGGACTGGCAGTGGCGCACCTCGCAGTTCACGCTGGGCAAGTCGTTCGACACGCACGGCCCGCTTGGTCCCTGTCTCGTCACCGTCGACGAGGTCGGCGACCCGCAGGCACTTGGGTTGCGGACATGGGTGGACGGTGAGCTCCGCCAGCAGTCCTCGACCGCGGCCATGATCTTCTCCTGCTGGGAGCAGGTGGCCTGCCTCAGTACCGCCTGCACCCTCGAGCCGGGTGACGTGATCGCCACCGGCACCCCTGCGGGGGTCGGCGCTGCGGCAGACCCGCCCCGGTGGCTCGTCGATGGTGACGTCGTTCGAGTCGAGATCGAGGGCATCGGGTCGATCGAGAACCCGGTTGTCGACCAGCCCGACGACCGGCCGAGGGGCGTGCCGGACGCGTGATCCACCGGTCAGCCGGATCGGCTGGAGCTCAGCGAGCGCAGCGCCGGCACAGCAGGTCGACTGGGTCGCCGAGCGCGGTTCGCCGACACACCTGAAGGCATCCGTGGCACGTGAACTCCTCGGCTGCCCCGTCCGGATCGTCCTCGCTCTCGTCCGCCCGGTGCACGAGGGTGTCGAAGTCCTCGTCGGCGGTGTCGGTGTCGAGGTCGCGCTCGTCCACGAGCTCGCAGTCGATGTCGTCCTGGAAGCGACCGGCCTCGTCCAAGACTTCGAGGGCGAGCTCCTCGGGTGGTTCCAGGTCAGGCTCACCCTCGACGAAGGCCGTCGGCGGTGCGCTGGCACGGCGGGCGAGGACGCGCATAGCGAAACCTCTCCTTCCGGGGCACCGCCTGGCTGGCGGCGCCACCACACTCAGGCTACGCCGTCACGCACGGCAGCGCACCGGTGGTGGCCGTGCAGCAGGCGGAACAGCCGGTTCAGGCTGGGCGTGGTGCGGGCCGCTCGGAACCGCGACGCCGGGTGTCGGCTCGGGCTGGGCGTGGTGCGGGCCGCTCGGAACCGCGACGCCGGGTGTCGGCTCGGGCTGAGCGTGGTGCAGTCCGGGCCGTACCGGCCCAGACCTCGTCGAGGAAGTCGGCGATCGCCGCGGTCAGGCGTGTCGGCGCCAGTCTCAGCTCAGTGACCGATCTGGCCCGGACCAGCCGCGCGTCAGGAAGATCGCGGACGAGGTGTGCCGCGTCGGCGAAGGGGTGGATGGCATCGAGTTGGTGCCCGATCACGAGTGCCGGCGCGACCATCGCCCGGCGAGCGTCGATCGCCGGAGCGATCGGGCCGGTGAGAATGCCGTGGAGGACGGCGGCGACCTCCGTTGGGTCGGTGCCGGCAGCGGCGAGGAAGCTGTCGAGCGTACCGATGTGGGTTCGGGGGAGCCGGCGGATCGTGGCAGCCACAGGGCGCATGGCCGCCGACGTGGCCCGCACCCCGATGAGCATCGGCACGAACGCGAACGCCGCTGCGGGCACTGCCCATTCCAGGACCGGCATCTCCAGGACGAGGCCGTCGACCCGCTCCGGCACGAGCTCCGCTACGTGCAACGCGACATTCGCTCCGAGGGACACCCCGCCGATCACAGCGCTGCCGATCTGAAGATGATCGAGCAGGGCGACGACCGACGACGCGTAC
Source organism: Actinomycetes bacterium (assembly GCA_021826725.1). GTDB lineage: Bacteria > Actinomycetota > Acidimicrobiia > Acidimicrobiales > UBA8190 > JAJZYI01. The sequence continues at coordinate 9,135 of JAKAYQ010000101.1, read as the reverse complement.
AGGTCCATGCGATGGGCAGTGGCGTGTCGGGGCTTGTCCGACCGGCCGTGGCCCGGCAGGTCGAGGAGGAGGACGCGGTTCCCCCGCTGGGCGAGGTCGGCGGCAAGCCGACGGTTCATCTGGCTGTCGAGCAAAAGGCCGTGGGTCAGGACCACCACGTGGGATCCGGTGCCGTGGGTCTCGAACCGCAGGCGGGAACCGTTGTGCTCGAACCACTCTTCGTCGAACGGGCGCCGTTCGACAAGACCGGCAATTGTCGAGATCGGGTGGGATACGGCGCGCAGCACTGCACAGCCGGGCCCTGCCCATGGCGCGACATCGCCGGAAAGCGAAGCTCTGGCGCCGGTCCGATGCGACTCGTTGCCAATGGTGACGGTCGCCCCGGGCCAGCCTCGACCGGCGCCGACCCGAAGGGTGCCGATCGTCTTCGCGGCGGCTGCAGCAAGGCGGATGGCAGCTGCTCTGCCCGTGGTAAGCCCAATGGCCGGATCTGCGGAAATGCCGGTACGGGGACTGGCGTTCTCGGCAGATCGGCGCGAGCCGATCTCCACGTCGGCGTCCGAGCCCCGGTGTCGCTGGTGGTGCATCGTGCGAACGTTAGCGGTCGGTGCTCCCGGTCGCGCGACCGGTCGGCGAGCCGGGGGAGCGCCGACATCCCCCGGCGGCCAGTGTCAGAGGCCGAGCTCCACTGAGCACACGGGCCACGGGCTCCACCCAGCCCGGTCGAACAAACGCTGTGCTGCGGCGTCCTGTTCGGCGGGTGCCGCTTGTGAGGGCAGGCCGCCGTAGCCGAGCGACTGCCACGTCGACACGGAGAATTGGTACGCCCCGTAGTAGCCGTTGCCGGTGTCGGCCCAGTAGTTGTCACCCGACTCGCACATGCGGAGCTGTGCCCAGGCGGACGACGTGGTCCCAGCCGAGGCCGGCATGGCTGGGGTGGCAGGAGGTTGTGGTGCCGCAGGTGCAGGTGCAGGTGCAGGTGCAGGTGCAGGTGCAGGTGCAGGTGCAGGTGCAGGTGCAGGTGCAGGTGCAGGTGCAGGTGCAGCCGGCAATGGGGCCGGTGCCGGGGGTGCTGGGGGAGCAGGTGGTGTCAGAGGCGGGGTCGGCGTCAGGACGGCCGCCATGGTCACGAGCCGGTTGGTCGCCGGCGTGTGATGCCCAGAAGTCCCGAGCAGGGAATCGACTGGTGTGACAGGGAATTCGGCGTCCGACGCGAGCGCCGACGGGGGCAGGGGGTCGACTGACCCCGGTGCACCGGAATTCTGAGGTAGCTGGGAATGGGAAGCGGGGCGCTGAGCGATGACGCCCACGCCGATGAGCGTGGCGACGACAACGCCGGACAATCGGTAATTCCGCATCATGCGCATCCTCGAGTCGCGGGATCTCCGAAGAGATCCAGGTCGGCTTGGGAATGCGGGCGGTCCCGTCGTGTTCGCATTCGTCTCGCGGAGCCGGCGCCGGGAGGGCGGGCGGTCCTGGACACTCGTCCAAACGAGGTGCGGACGGAGCAACCCTATGTCGTTCCTTAGGCGGCTCCCGCGCGGGCAGGACAATTGAGGGTCATGAGTGGGTTCTCCACGATCGTCACGGTCGATCAACACGCCGACGCACATGCGGGTCAGGACGCGGACCGACGAGCGAGCGGTGGTCCACGCATCGGCGCCGATCCTGCTGACGCCACGACAGCCTCCGCGCTGCCGGGTGGGTGCCACCTAGTTGTTGTTTGCTTTGCAACGATAGTCGATCGTGCGGCTGGGCGCCACCATCTGCGATCTGCGAGGCGGAGCGCAGTTCCGCGAGGTGTTCCACCCGGGCTCGTCCCCGGGGCGGTTCGGAGGGCACGGACGCCACGGTGGTGACGGTTCAATGGGGTGGCGGGAGGGCGCAGACGCCAGGAGGCGACGCTCCCGGAACGGATGTGCGGGTGGCGCCCGGTCAGTGCCCGAGGGAGGAGGCGGCGATGAGGTCGGCCAGGAGCGCGGCCGGCAGGTCCGTCGCCTCGTGCACGCCGGTCAGTGCCGTGATCGACGCGAAGCCGTTAGCCACGAGCGCCGCGTCGGTGGACACGTCGTCGGGCGGAGCGCTCGTGGCAGGCGGCGTCAGGTCGAGCCGCAACGTGCCGCCCTCGAGCGAAGGAAGGCTGACACGGGGATGTGCCCCCGACCCACCGTCAAGATCGCTGGTGGTTCCCTCGTGGACTGCTGATCGGATGGTGCCGCTGCGCCCGAGTCGACCCAAGCGGACGCCGCGCAGCTCGGAGAGCGGGACGTCGGGAACGTTCAGGCTGAGCACCGTCGACGCCGGTGCGGTGCCGACGACCGCCACGAGAGCGGCGGCCAGCGAGGCAGGTGTCTCCCATGGGACCGGGTCGGGTCCGTAGCGCAGCGACACAGCGAGCGCCGAAAGGCCGAAGTGCGCGGCGGTCAGTGCTGCTCCGATGGTGCCGGAATGGAGCGCCGAGCGGCCGACGTTGACCCCGTGGTTGATGCCGGATAGCACCAGGTCGGGCCGGGGCCCGAACCCGCCGACGCACGCGAGGATGACGGCGAGAGCCGGTGGCCCGTCGATGCCGAAGGCGGGCACATCCTCCAAGCCGGCAAGCACATGACCCGTGTAGTCGATGCCACTCCGGGAGTGGACGGGCCCGACAGCTGCCCCTGCGCCGCTGTAGTCCACCTGCGGTGCCACCACGATCACGTCGTGGCCGGTAGCCGCCGCTGCCCCGGCCAGCGCAGCGATGCCCGGAGCATGCACACCGTCGTCGTTGGTGACCAGTAGGCGCACCCGTTCCTCCACGTGGATCGCTGCCAGTGCCCTACCATACCGGTGCCTCCTGCCGCTTCGACCGGGGTGAGCGGTGGGCACTGGAGCGCACGACGCCATGACGACGAACAGCACCGAAGGGACGGTCCAAGCCAGTCCATTGCCGTCGGGCCGCCAGTTCCACATCGGCCATGGGACGCAGCACGCCGTCGTGACAGAGGTCGGGGCCACGCTTCGCAGCTACCGGTCGGGCAACGACGACGTGGTGGACGGGTTCGGCGAGCAGGAGATCTGCACGGGTGGGCGCGGCCAGGTCCTGGCGCCGTGGCCCAACCGTCTCGGGGACGGCCGGTACCACCTGGATGGCCGTGCCGGTCGGGCGGCGCTCGACGAGCCCGAACGGCGCAACGCCATCCATGGGCTGGTGCGGTGGCTGCCATGGCACCTGGTGTCGGAAGCGCAGAACGTCGTGGTGCTCGGCTGCCGGCTGCATCCCCAGCCGGCCTATCCCTGGGCGTTGGACCTGCAGGTGGAGTACCGCCTTGGGCGCAGTGGCCTGACGGTCACGACGACGGCGACCAACCCCTCGACGACGGAGCAGGCCCCGGTGGGGCTGGGGTTCCACCCGTACTTGACGGTCGGCGTCGACCCCGTGGACAGGGTACGGCTGCAGGTCCCGGCGCGCCGGCGCCTGGTCACCGACGAGCGGGGGCTTCCGACCGGAGATGCGTCCGTGGCGGGCACCGAGCTCGACTTCGGTGCCGGACGGACCATCGGACCGACGCGGCTCGACACGGCATTCACCGACTTGGTCCGTGACGACGACGGGCGCGCCGTCGCCCGGTTGGTCGCTCCGGACCGTTCGCGGGCGGTGGCGCTGTGGGTGGACCGGTCCTTTCGCTATCTCATGGTGTACACGGGCGACACGGTCGACCCTGCTGCGCGGCGCCGCCAAGCCGTTGCCGTCGAGCCGATGACGTGCCCGCCCGACGCGTTCCGCAGCGGGACCGACGTGCTGCGGTTGGAGCCGGGCTCGTCGTTCACCGGCGTGTGGGGCATCGATCCGAGCCTCCCGCCGCCGCCCGCCGACTGACAGATGGCCCCTGGCCGACAGGTGCTGCGCTGCCGGGGCTGCCGGGCCAGCCGGGGCTGCCGGGCGGGGGTGCCGGTCCGGTGGCCGAGGGTGGGGTCAGGATCCGCTGGCTGACAGGTATCGCTCTGCCGGGGCAGCCGGGCGGGGGTGCCGCCGGCCTGTCGTCCGAGGGTGCGGTCAGGTTTGCTGACTGACAGGTATCGCTCTGCCAGGGCTGCCGATCGGGGGCACCGGCCCGGCGGCTGACGGTGGGGTCAGGATCCGCCGGGTTCGAGCACGCCCCGCTTGAGCGTGGCACGGGCGTCCGCCTCGCGCAGCGGTCGAGCGTAGAGGAACCCCTGGGCGTACCGGCACCCGAGTGCGCGCAATTCCTCGGCCTGGTAGGCTCGCTCGACTCCTTCGGCCACGACCAACAGGCCGAATGTGTCCGCCACATCGACGACGGCACGGATCACCGTGTCGTACCTGGTGCCGAGCCCGTCGACGAAGGTCTTGTCGATCTTGACGGCGTCGATGGGCAGCAGCGACAGGGAGCTGAGCGACGAGAAGCCGGTGCCGAAGTCGTCGATGGCGATGCTGACGCCCAGCTGGTGCAGTGCTTCGATGCGTCGGGCAGCAGCAGGCAGGTCGTCGATGAAGGAGCTCTCGGTGATCTCGAGCACCAGCGTCTCCGGTGGGATGCCGGTGTCGTCGATCGCTGCAGCGACGTCCCCGATGAATCGGTCGTGATCGATCTGGCGGCTCGACACGTTGACGCTCATCCGCACGACCGACGGGTCGATGCCGTCGGCCAACCAGGACGCCACCTGCTGGCACGACTGCTGGAGCACCCATCGCCCGATCGGAACGATGAGCCCGCTGTCCTCGGCTACGGGCACGAACGTGGCGGGGCTCACGGACCCCGACGGGCGCTGCCATCGCAGGAGCGCTTCCACCCCGATGATCCGGCTGTCGGCCAGGTCGACCACCGGCTGGTACACGAGGTGCAGCTCGTTGTTGTCGATGGCGTCGTGCAGCGCCGATGCGATGTCGAGGCGCCATGCCGCCCGGGCGGTGAGCACCTCGTCGAACAGCTCGACGCGCGCCCGGCCACGCTGCTTGGCGTGGTACATCGCGGCATCGGCACGACGCATGACGTCGGGCGCGCTGTCGGTCCGGGTGCCGAAGGCAACGCCCACGCTGGCCGACAGGTGGCACTCCACCCCGTCGAGGACGAAGGGCCGGTCGAAGGCGCCGAGCAGGTGCCATGCTCGGGCCAGGGCGTCCTGGCTGTCCACGATGTCGGTACGCAGCACGGCGAACTCGTCGCCGCCGAAGCGGGCCACGAGCTCGCCCCCGGCTGTGTCGTGAAGCCGGCGTGCGACGTCGGTCACCAGCTCGTCGCCCACGTCGTGGCCCCTGCTGTCGTTCACGTACTTGAAGTGGTCCACGTCGAGAAAGAAGACGGTGACCGGCGAGCCCTGTGCCGCGGCACCTGCAAGCGCGGTGCCGAGTCGTTCCAGGAACAGCGTCCGGTTCGGGAGGCCGGTCAGGTCGTCGTGGCTGGCGTGGTGGGCCAGCCGGTGCTCGAACTCCAGGCGTTCAGAGACATCGCGCACCGTTGCGGCGACGAAGTGGGACTCGGCGGTGTCCACTGGCGCGAGCACGATCTCGGCCGGGAAGGAGCTGCCATCCTTGCGGAGGCCGTGCGTGGGCTCCGCCTGCGGTGGTGCGATCTTTCGGCCGGCCGGAGGCCGGTCCCACTGGCGGAGCCCGGGATCGGCGGCGGTGGGGTCTCCGAGCTCGGCGACGTCCATTCCGACCAGCTCGTCCACGCTGTAGCCGAACAGGCGGGCCGCCTCGCGGTTGGCTTGGTGGACGATCCCGGCGCCGTCGTACACGAGCATCGCATCAGGAGCAGAGGCGAGGATGGTGCGGATGCTGTCGGCGTCGCGCCGGACGCCGCTGACGGCGCGTGCTGCCGCCAGCCCGTGTCCTGCATGGGCGGCGACGAGATCGAGAGCGGCAAGCTCCTCGGCGCCGGGGCGCCGCACGACGAGGGAGCCGACCACGAGCGCTGCGGCCGTTTTGCCGTGAACGCGGATGGGGACACCGACAGTCGTCCGCACCCCGGCCGCCCGCACCGGTGGTGATGCCCGGTCGAAGGTGGCGTAGTCGGTGATGATGGTCCGGCCGGCGTCGAGCACGGACCCGGCGATGCCGACGCTGAGCGGCTGGCGCGAGCCGGTGAACTCCTCCGGGAGCCCGGTGGCCTGTGCGATCGTGTACGAGCGCCGTTCGGTGTCGAAGACGCACACCGCCGCCGCCGTGTACCCGAGATCGGCGACAGCGTCGACCACCCAGTCCCAGATGGATGCTTCGTCGAGGACAGCGAGGGTTCCTCGGAGCGCGGCAACCCGTTGCCACAGCCGGGCCCGACGCTGCGAGTCGAGGGTGATGCGGACATGCTGGCGCAGCTCGCCGGCCAGGTTCATCGACAGCATGTCGACGCCCCAGGCGAGGGCGCCGATCATCCCGATCCGCAGCACCACGGTGGCGGTCCCGATGTTCCACCCGACCACCGCCATCGTCACCAGGTATCCAATCGCAGCGATGGCGTTGAACCCGAGTCGGAGTGCCCGAGGGAACCGGACGCCCCCTTGGAACACGGTCACCACGAGGAACAGCAGGTACAGGTCGGAGCGGGCGGCCCCGGTCTCGGCCACCCCGGCGCAGATCGCGGCGGCGTCGATCGCGACCCAGGCGGTGCTGAGCACCAGGATGGCACGTGAGCCCACCGCCGACCTTCTGATGGTGAATGCAGCCGCAAGCGTGCACGTGGCCACCACGATCAAGATGGTGGCGAAGGCCGTCGCGGCGAGGGGGGGGCGTCCGGGCAGCAGCGCGTACAGCACCAGGACGATCATGACGATCGCAGACTCGCCGACGCCGGCACGGACAGTCCCGCGGAGTGTCGCTTCGGTACGGCGGGTGACCTCGGTGTCCACGTCGGTGTCGGACACGATGGGATCGGCTTCTGCCGCCGGCGTGATCACGGGCTCGGGGCTTGCTGCTGGAGCAGCGCCCTCCACCGAGGAACGGCCCGCGTCCGGCCCGTCGGGGGGTCCCGCACCGAGACCTGCACCCGCCGTCACCGAGAATGGTCCGGTCGCTCCCCCCTGCCGGTCAGCGTCGTGCCGCCTGCTCGGGCGGGCGCCGGATGGAACCCGGGCGCGCATCGATCCCTCATGCTAGTGCCGCGGGACGCGAAACGGTCGTGACCTGCTCGTTGGCGGCGTAGCGGTCGAACCGGTCGGGTTGGCCGAGGTGCCGGAGCGCGCTGCTCAAGGGCATCTCAGATGCGGTGCGCGCCACGAGGAGCGTGTCTGCCGTGGCGCGCCGCTCACGAGCACGTCAGCGTGGTGCGCCCCGTGGGATTCGAACCCACAACCTGCGGAGTCTGCCAACGGTGTCAGCCAGTGGCAGCCGGGGTACGTAGTCGCAGGTCAGATGGGGTGACCTGTCAACCGGTATCAGTCGGCGGCAACGGCCGTCACCGCCGTTGGCGGTCAGGTTGGCGGTCAGCTCGACACCGGAGCAGTGTCCCCGATTGCCACCGCCCACCGCGTGAATCGCGAGCCGCCGACATACCATCGAAGGTGATGGAGATGGGATGTGCCGGGTGCCAATGCGTCATTGACCGAGGGATTCGCGTCGTGGTCTGCGCAGACAACCACTGCTGCTGTTCGGAACTACCGGTCGCCGACACCGCCCATCGGGTCGACAAGCCTTCGAAGCACTGACCTGACTTTACGGGGCGGCCCGCCAGTGAGTTGCTCAGCAGGCCCCCAGAGCTGATCGCAGCTGCTCGACTCGTCCGGGCGGAATGGGCATGTGCCCGGACTCCCAGGACCACACGGTCGTGTTGCGGCTGCCCACGATCTTGGCGAGGGCCGTCTGCGTCAGGCCCGCCCGCCCACGGAGCCGGCGCAGCTCGTCGCCCGTCATCCGTTCGATCGTGGCTGGCACCGCTGGGGCTGGACCGACCACGAGGTGCCGGCGTACGTACTGGCGCCCGTTGCGCCGGGCGGCAAGGCGTTCCTCCACATGGATCAGATCGCCATCGAGCGCTCGCTGGATCGTGGCTCGGCCCCCCGGAGTGAAGAAGCTGGTCGGGAGGTCACCGGTGGCGGTTCCGCCGGGTTGGCTGGCCAGGTCGAGGAGCCTCCGGAGCTGGCGGCCAACGGTCGCCGGGGGCGGCCCTGCGAGCGCTGCACGCACGGTAGCGATGGCGTAGGGGGGAAGGCGTGCGTCGGTGCGCTCCCACCGGGTGATCCGCGCAGGCCGGATGCCGGCTGCGGTCCCCAGTCGCTCGGCCGTCCAGCCGAGCGCCGTTCGCATGGAGCGCAGTTGGGCGCCGGTCGGGGCGGCGGGGAGGTTCTTGGCGTCCCGGGGGAGGTACAGGCCCCGCTGCCGGCGTCCCATGGAGTCAGCGGTGTCGCTGACCACCAGGTCTCCAACCTGTTGGAGCGCTTGCAGCTGCCGGCGGATGGCGTTCTCACGGTCGCTGACGCCAGCCAGGTCGAGCTGTGAGACGGTCCGCACGAGCACCCACTGGGAGATGCCAGGCCGATCAGCGACCCGAGCCAGGAGCGCTTCGCGGGCTTGGACATCGACGGACGGCGCTCCGGCGAGCTTCGCCAGTGCGTCGCGGATGGGAGCCTCCCAGTGCAGCGGCACGGGCTGGTCACCCCGGGCCTCCATCTGCTGCACGGTGGCAAGGCTGGCGCCGATCGCCTGGGCGATCTGGCGCTGGGTGTACCTCCGGGCACCGGTGTCATCGAATCGGGTGTCGGCCAGTTGGTGGCCGGTCATCCGCGGCCCGGCGGGCGCAGCCGGAGCGGCCGACGGTACGAACAGTCCCGTCATCGTTCGTCGGCCGCCGCGCGGCCCCGTTGTCGTCACCGCGGCTTCGACCAGCACGCCGCGCCTGACGGCTTGGGCGAGGACTCGGGCGACATCGATTCGGGGGCCGGTTCGCCCAAGGGTCGCCTGGTGCCGGTGCAGCACGGCCCGTCGTGTCGCTCCCGGATGGAGCCCGACGTCCGTGACCAGCGCATCGAGCACCTGGTTCCGTCTGGCATCGACGGCCTTGGGTGCGACGGTGGACGCCTCGTGCAGTGCTGCCGCCAAGGCCAGCATCCTCCCGGGCGGCACCGGGCGCCGGCCCACCTCCCAGCCCTGGACCACGGCCAGGTGGAACTCGACGCGACCAGCGAGGTCTTTCAAGGCCAAGGTGC
>JAKAYQ010000100.1 GCA_021826725.1 Actinomycetes bacterium | reverse complement strand
TGCCGACCTGGGTGCGCATGTCCACCCCCCGGTCTGACCCCGCCGTCACCGGGCCGGGGCCTCCGCCGCACCACCGGGTGTCGCACCGCCGGGTGTCGCACCGCCGGGCGCCGCACCGGCGTCCACGCCCGGCCGAGGTGGAACGACCATGTCGCGCCCGCCGTGCATCTCCTGCAGGCTGATCACCGACAGGCGGTGCGACGCCCAGTCCGCGATCCCTGCTGCCGCGGCCCGGGCGGCGGCGACGGTGGTGAGGCACGGAACCTGGTTGGCGAGCGCCGCTCTACGGATGTGCACGCCGTCGGCACGGGGGCCGCGACCCCGCGGCGTGTTGACGACCAGCTGCACCGCGCCCGATTCGATGAGCGCGACGGCGTCTTCCGCTCCGGAGTGCTGCTCGCCCACCTTCGCCACCACCGTGCCCACCGGCACGCCCCGCTCGGCCAGGAACGCGGCAGTTCCGGCGGTCGCCGCCAGTGCGAACCCGAGGTCCCGGAAGGTTCGGGCCGCCTCCAGACCACCGGCCTTGTCACGGTCCGCCAGCGACAGGAACACCGTGCCGTCGTCGGGCAACCGGGTCCCCGCTGCGATCTGGCTCTTCGCGAACGCGAGCCCGAAGGTGGTCCCGACCCCCATCACCTCGCCCGTCGAGCGCATCTCGGGCCCGAGGAGCGTGTCCACACCGGGGAACCGGCTGAACGGCAGGACCGCTTCCTTCACCGCCACGTAGTCGCCGCCGGTCGGGAGCCGTACCAGTCCTTCGGCCCGCAGCTCGGCCAGCGTCGCTCCGACCATCAGGCGAGCGGCGGCCATGGCCACGGGGACACCGGTGGCCTTCGCCACGAACGGCACCGTCCGACTGGCTCGGGGGTTCGCCTCCAAGACGTGGGCGACACCGTCCTTGACAGCGAATTGCACATTGATCAGCCCGACGACACCGAGCGCGTCGGCGATGGCCCGGGTGTGCCGCTCGACGGACGACACCACGTCGGCACCCAGCGTCTGTGGCGGCAGCGCGCAGGCCGAGTCGCCCGAGTGCACGCCGGCCTCTTCGACGTGCTCCATGACCCCAGCCACCAGCACCTCGCCTGTCCGGTCCCGCAACGCGTCGACGTCGACCTCGACGGCGTCCTCCAGGAACCGGTCGACCAGCACCGGTGCCGCCGCGGCGCGGCCGCCCTCACGCGCCAGCGATCCGGCGAGGGCGCGGACGACCTCGGCCAACCGGTCGTCGTCGTACACGATCTCCATGGCCCGACCGCCGAGCACGTAGCTGGGACGCACCAGCACCGGGTAGCCGACACCGGCGGCGACGGCCTGCGCCTCCGCCACGTCCAGGGCGGTCCCCCCCGGAGGTTGCGGAATGCCGAGCCGCTCGCACAACGCGTTCCACTGCTCGCGGTCCTCGGCTGCGTCGATGGACGCCGGTGGCGTGCCGAGCACCGACCCTGCCGGCAGCCCGGCCGCCAGCTTCAGCGGCGTCTGACCGCCGAGCGCCACGATCACGCCGGCCACCGGCCCGGCACGGCGCTCGGCGTCGAGCACGTTGGCCACGTCCTCGGCGGTGAGCGGCTCGAAGTACAGCCGGTCCGAGGTGTCGTAGTCGGTGGAGACCGTCTCGGGGTTGCAGTTGACCATCACCGTCTCGAACCCGACAGCCCGCAGCGCCATGGAGGCGTGGACGCAGCAGTAGTCGAATTCGATGCCCTGACCGATCCGGTTCGGCCCGGACCCCAGGATCACGACCCGCGGCCGCGACGCGGCCCTGATCTCGTCCTCGTCTTCGTAGGTGGCGTAGTGGTATGGCGTGCGAGCCTCGAACTCCGCCGCGCAGGTGTCCACCGTCTTGAACGTCGCCTGCACGCCCACGGCCAGTCGGGCGGCACGCACGTCGTCCTCGGTCACCGGCTCCCCGGCGCTTCCGAGCAGGTACGCGAGCTGCGCGTCGGAGAACCCGTGGCGCTTGGCCTGTCGCCACGCTCGACGATCGACCCGGCCGAGCACACCTCCACCCTCGCCAGCACCGCCACGTCGGAGGGCCCCGGCCTGCTCGGAGCTCGGCTCCGCGCTCGCCTCGCCCTCGCCCTCAGGGGGGACAGCGAGCGCTTCGATGCGGTGGCGCATCGCCGTGATCCGGCCGATCTGGTCGAGGAACCACGGGTCGACCCCGGTGGCCCGGTGCACCTCGTCGGGCGTGATGCCCCGCCGCAGCGCGGCTTCGAGCTCGAACACCCGTCCTGGCGTCGGCTGCGCGGCGTGGGCGAGCAGAGTGTCGTCGTCGAGCGCGTCGAGGGCCTGCTCGGCGGGATCGGCGTTGAGCCCGGCCCGGCCCTGCTCGAGCGAACGAAGGGCCTTTTGGAGAGACTCGGGGAAGGTGCGCCCGATGGCCATGACCTCGCCCACCGACTGCATGCGGGTACCGAGCCCCTCGGGCACACCTGGAAGCTTCTCGAACGCCCACCGGGGCACTTTGGTGACGACGTAGTCGATGGTCGGCTCAAAGCTGGCCGGCGTCACCCCGGTGATGTCGTTGGCGATCTCGTCGAGGGTGTAGCCGACGGCCAGGCGGGCGGCGATCTTGGCGATCGGGAACCCGGTGGCCTTCGACGCGAGCGCCGAGGACCGAGACACCCGCGGGTTCATCTCGATCACGAGCCGCCGGCCGGTCGCCGGGTCGACGGCGAACTGGATGTTGGATCCGCCTGTCTCCACCCCCACCCGGCGGATACAGGCGAACGCCTCATCCCGCATCGCCTGGTACTCCACGTCGGACAGGGTCTGGGCGGGGGCGACGGTGATGGAGTCGCCGGTGTGGACGCCCATGGGGTCGAGGTTCTCGATGGCGCACACCACCACGCAGTTGTCCGCCCGGTCGCGCATGACCTCGAGCTCGTACTCCTTCCACCCGACGATCGACCGCTCGACCAGCACCTGGTGCACGGGACTGGCTGCCAGCCCCTCTGCCGCCACGCGCTCGAGCTCACCGCGGTCGTGGGCCACGCCGGTGCCGGCCCCGCCCAGGATGTAGCTGGGCCGGACCATGATCGGGTAGCCGACGGCGTCCCCGATGTCGAGTGCCTCCTTCAGGTCGTGGGCGAAGCCCGACGCGGGGACCTGCAGGCCGATCTCCTCCATCGCCGTCTTGAAGCGGTCCCGGTCCTCCGCCGTGGCGATCGCCTCGGCGCTGGCTCCGATCAGCTGCACGCCGTGCTCCTGCAGCACGCCACGCTCGACGAGCGCCATGGCCAGGTTGAGCGCGGTCTGACCGCCCAGGGTCGGCAGCAGGGCATCGGGGCGCTCACGCGCCACGATGGCACTGAGCACTTCCGGGTCGAGCGGCTCCACGTAGGTCCGGTAGGCAAGTCCCGGGTCCGTCATGATGGTGGCCGGGTTGGAGTTGGCCAGCACGACCCGGTAGCCCTCCTCGCCGAGCACCCGGCAGGCCTGCGTGCCCGAGTAGTCGAACTCGCAGGCCTGCCCGATCACGATCGGGCCGGAGCCGATCACCAGGATCGTCTCGATGTCGTCGCGGCGGGGCATCAGCGCCCCCCACCGGTGTGCGGCACCGTGTCGATCACCGTTGACCTCCGTCGATCATCTGCCAGAACCGGTCGAACAGCGGGTGGGCGTCGTGCGGACCCGGACCGGCCTCGGGGTGGTATTGGACGCTGAACGCTCGTGCAGCGGAGATGGCGATGCCCTCGACCACCCCGTCGTTCAGGTTGACGTGCGTCACCTCGGTCGAAGCCGACGCGCCCCGCAACGACGCCTCGTCGACCGCGTAATTGTGGTTCTGGGAGGTGATCTCCACGGTGCCCCGAGGCCGGTGCCCCACCGGGTGGTTGCCCCCGTGGTGGCCGAACGGCAGCTTGTACGTCCGGGCGCCCACGGCACTCGCCAGCAGCTGGTGACCCAGGCAGATCCCGAAGATCGGGACCCGACCGAGCAGGTCGCTCACGATGGTCGCCTGTGCCGGCAGCGCCCCGGGATCACCGGGCCCGTTCGACAGGAGCACGCCGTCGGGCTCGAGCGCCAGCACCTCGTCGGCCGGTGTGGCAGCGGGCACCACGGTCACCGTGGCGCGGGATCCGAGATGGCGGAGCATCGTCGTCTTGACACCGAAGTCGTAGGCGACGACGCGCAGCGGCCCCGCTCCCACCGTGTAGGGGGTGCGGGTGGTGACCCCGGCGACCAGGTCCGTCCCGCTTGTCCCAGGCTCGGCCGCGGCCGCGGCCCGCAGGGCCGCCTCGTCCGCTGTCCCAAAGGCGCATCCCATGGCGCCGTCGCTCCGCAAGTGCCGGGTGAGCCGGCGCGTGTCGACACCGCTGATGCCGGGGACACCGTGACGGACCAGGAAGTCGTCGAGACCGCCGGTGGCCCGCCAGCTCGACGGTCGCTCCACGAGGTCCCGGACCACGATGCCGCGACAGAACGGGCGCGCGGCCTCGTCGTCCTCGGGCGTGACGCCGTAGCTGCCGATGTGCGGGTAGGTGAAAGCGATGACCTGTCCGGCGTAGCTCGGGTCGGTCAGCACCTCCTGATAGCCCGACAGGACAGTGTTGAAGACGACCTCGCCGGTGGCCACGCCACCGGGGGGCAGCGCGCCGATCGCCTCGCCCTCGAACACCTCGCCGTCGGCCAGCACCAGGAGCGCAGGCGCTCGTGCCGGGCTGCTCCCACCCGTCCCCGTCGACGCCACCGGACCGGTCATCGCTGTGCCTCCCCGCCGATCACGACCGGCTCCCCTGCCACCACCGTGTGCCGTACCGCTCCGGTCAGCGTGCGACCGCGCCACGGGGAATTGCCGCTGCGACTGGCCAACGCGCGGGCTTCGACCGTCCAGGCGTGCGCCGGGTCGAGCACGCACAGGTTGGCCGGCGCCCCCGCCACGACGGGACCGCCCTGGTCGCCCCCGCTGGCGCGATCGAGCCCGGCAATCCGGGCCGGGCGCCAGCTCAACAGCCCGATGACGTCCGCGACGGACAGGGCGGGCACGGTTTCCCCATCGGCGCCGAGGCCGGGATCGCCGCGGTGCAGGGCCGCCAGCGCCACCGGCCACGCCGTTTGCAATCCCAGCATGCCGGACGGCGCCTCGTCGAGCGGCGCCTCCTTGGTGTGCGCAGCGTGAGGAGCGTGGTCGGTCGCCACCGCGTCGACCGTGCCGGTGGCACACGCCCGGCGGACCGCGGCGACGTCCCCGGCGCTCCGCAACGGTGGGTTGACCTTGAACAGCGGGTCGTAGGCGGCGAGCTCCGCATCGGTGAGCGCCAGGTGGTGCGGCGCCACCTCGGCGGTCACCGGCATCCCCGCCGCCTTCGCCGCGGCGACCAGCGACAGCGACCCCGCACACGACAGGTGGAGGAAGTGCATGGGGGCCCCGGTGGCGGCGACGAGGGCGATGTCACGGGCCACCATCGCCTCTTCTGCTGCTGCCGGCACCCCGGGCAACCCCAGGCGAGCGGACCAGTCGCCTTCGTGCATCAGGCCACCAGCGGCGATGGCCCGGTCCTCGCAGTGCTGGGCCAGTGTCACGCCGAGCCCACGGGCGTAGTCGAGCGCCCGGCGCATGAGCCCGCCGTCCTGCACACCCGCACCGTCGTCGGTGAAAAGCCGGACGCCGAGCGCGGCGAGCTCCCCCATCGGGGCCAGACGCTCCCCGGCACGACCCACGGTGATGGCGCCGGCGACGGCCACGCGACACAGAGCGGCCGCTCCGAGAGCCAGCACCTCGAGCGCCACCGCCGCGCTGTCGACGGGCGGGTCGGTGTTGGGCATGGCCACCACGGCGGTGAACCCGCCAAGCACCGCGGCGCGGCTGCCGGACTCCACGGTCTCCGCCTCCTCCGCCCCGGGCTGGCGGAGGTGGGCGTGGAGGTCGACCAGACCCGGCGCCACCAGGCACCCGCCGGCATCGAGGACGGTGGCGCCACCGGGGATGTCGATCCCCTCCTCCACTGCGACGACACGACCGTCGCGGACCAGCACGTCGGCCTGCCGGGTGCCGGTCTCGTCGACCACGGTGCCCCCACCGATCACGACCGTCTTCGACCACGGGGCAGGCGCGCTGGCAGGTGCCGGTGGACGATCAGGCATCGCCGGTGACCTCCTCCGCACCGAGCAACAGGAACAGCACCGCCATCCGCACCGCGACGCCGTTGGCGACCTGACGGAGCACGACCGTGCGAGGAAGGTCCGCCACCTCGGCGGCGATCTCCACACCGCGGACCATCGGGCCCGGATGCAGCACCATGGCATGGTCAGGCAGCAGCGCCGCGCGCCGGACCGTCAAGCCGAAGCCCGCCGTGTACTCGCGCGGCGACGGCACGAAGGCGCCCGCCCCGCGCTCGGTCTGCAGCCGCAACACGTAGCAGACGTCGGTCTCCGGAAGCACGTCGTCGAGGTCGGCCGTGACCGCCTCGACCGGCCAGCCCGCGAGTGACGGCGG
The DNA here is from genome assembly GCA_021826725.1 of Actinomycetes bacterium. Lineage (GTDB taxonomy): Bacteria > Actinomycetota > Acidimicrobiia > Acidimicrobiales > UBA8190 > JAJZYI01. The sequence continues at coordinate 4,608 of JAKAYQ010000100.1, read as the reverse complement.
CAGCAGGCTGCCCGGCGCCACCAGGGTCACCCGGGCTCCGAGGGCAGCGAGGGCGAGGATCCCCGAGCGGGCCACCCGGCTGTGGGCGACGTCCCCGACGATCGCCACCCGAAGGCCGACGAACCCGTCGACACCGACGTCGTCGACCGCCAGCCCGTCGCGCTCGGCAAGCACCTGGCGGATGGTGGCGCAGTCCAGAAGCGCCTGAGTCGGGTGCTCGTGCCACCCGTCGCCGGCATTGACCACGCTCGCACCGGTCCAGCCGGCCACCTGCGCAGGCACCCCCGCGCAGCCGTGGCGCACCACAAAGCAGTCGACCCCCATGGCCGCCACCGTCTCCACCGTGTCCCGCAGGGACTCGCCCTTGGCGAGCGACGACCCGGCTGGGCTGAACGAGATGACATCGGCCGACAGCCGCCGGGCCGCTGTCTCGAACGACAGCCGCGTGCGGGTGGAGCTCTCGGCGAACACCGAGGCCACGGTCCGGCCCCGCAGCGCCGGAACCTTGGGGATGGATCGACGCGCCACCTCCACGAACCGGTCCGACAGCCGCAGCACGGTCGCAATGCCCTCGGCGCCGAGATCGTCGATGGACAGCAGGTGGCGGCGGCGGCCACCAGGACCGCCAGGCGGCGCCGGCGCGGGCACGGACCCCCCGTCGTCGGAATCCTGGCGGCTGGCAACATCGGCCCGCGACGACCTAGCCGACCGCTCCGCCGCCCCCACACGAGCCGCGGCACCCGACCGCTCCGCCGCCCCCACACGAGCCGCGGCGCCCGACCGCTCCGCCGCCCCCACACGAGCCGCGGCACCCGAGCCCGTCCGGGCACGCGAGCTCCGAGCCCCGGTACCGGCAGATCCGGCGCCACGGGCCGTCATGCCGGCGCCAGGCTCCGGCGAGGCTCCCCCGGGCGCGCCGGGACCCGCTGCAACCACGACCGATCCGCTCACCGCGGCACCACGTCGCCGAGAACGACCCCGTCCAGGCTGACGTCGACTTGCTCGTCGAAGCGGGTCGGCAGGTTCTTGCCCACGTAGTCGGGCCGGATCGGCAGCTCACGGTGCCCCCGGTCGACCATGACGGCGAGCTGGACCGACCGGGCCCGGCCGAAGTCCGACAGGGCGTTCAGCGCGGCTCGGATCGTCCGGCCGGTGAACAGCACGTCGTCGACGAGGATCACCACCGTTCCCGCGAGGTCGCCGGGGATCTCCGTGGACGCCTCGGGCAGCACCGGGCGTATGCCGATGTCGTCCCGGTAGAACGCCACGTCGAGCGTGCCCACCGGGACGTGCGCGCCGTCGTGCATCTCGCCCAGGATCTGGCCGATCCGGTAGGCCAGGGGCACACCGCCGGTCTGCAGGCCCACGACGACCACGTCCTCGAGCCCGCGGTTGCGCTCGACGATCTCGTGCGCGATGCGGGTGAGCGCCCGGTGGACGTCCGCAGCCGACAGGACCTGCACACGTGGCACGAACGCCCCGCCTCGCGGCGGTGTCAACTTCCGTTCGCGCTCGGCCACCTGCATCCTCCGGTCCCGTACGGGCCTCGCAGGACCCGTTTGACGGCTCGTCCGATGCTAGCGCGCCCGCCGGCGCTGCCGCCACGGCCTCCGGCACCGCTCGCAGGCCCCGATAGCCTGCCGCCATGGGCATCGGACCGACCGCCGGCACGGTCTCGCCGGACGCCGGCAGCCCGCGCGCGCCGGACCTGACCGGGGTGCTCGGTCCCCGCATCGTGATCGCCGGCACCCACTCGGGCGCCGGCAAGACCACCGTCGCCACCGGACTGATGGCAGCGCTGCGCCGGACGGGCCTGCGGGTGGCCTCCGCCAAGGTCGGCCCGGACTTCATCGATCCCGGCTATCACGCGCTGGCGACCGGACGGCCACCGCGGAACCTCGACGCGTGGATCTGCGGCGAGGACGCCGTCAGCGCCCTGGCGGCGCGAGCCGGCGCCGAGGCCGACATCCTGGTCGTGGAAGGGGTGATGGGGATGTTCGACGGGGCGGGACCGGGCATGCAGGCGAGCACCGCCGCCGTCGCCACCACCATCGGCGCCCCGATCGTCCTCGTCGTCGACGCCGCCGCGATGAGCGGATCGGTGGCGGCCATGGTGCATGGCTTCAACACCCTGCACGCCGGCATCTCCGTGGCCGGTGTCATCCTCAACCGGGTCGGCAGCGCCGGGCACGAGGAGCTGCTGCGAGCCGCACTGGCCCCGCTCGGACTGCCGGTGCTCGGGGCGCTGCACCGCGACGAAGCCCTCACCTGGCGGGACCGCCACCTGGGGCTCGTGCCCGTGGTGGAGGACCGGCCTTCCGCGGCGCGCGCTGTGGCGCGACTCGCCGATGTCGTGGCAGCCGGGGTCGACCTCGGCGCCGTCGTGACCCTGGCACGCAGCGCTCCAGCAACCGCTGTCGGCCTACCGGCGCCAGCACGGCGGGTGGGGCACGCCACGATCGCGATCGCCGCCGGACCCGCCTTCAGCTTCACCTACCCCGACAACCTGGAGCGGCTGGAGCAGGCCGGAGCCGAGCTGGTGCCGTTCGACCCTGCCGCGGACCCCGGGCTGCCCGCCGATGCGTCGGGCCTCGTCGTCGGCGGCGGGTTCCCCGAAGTCTTCGCCGAGGCGCTCGGCACCAACCGGCCGATGCTCGACGACGTACGGGACCGGATCGCCGCCGGCCTGGTGACATGGGCCGAGTGCGGCGGGCTGCTGTGGCTGTGCCGCTCGCTCGACGGTCACCCCATGGTCGGCGCCGTGCCGGCCGACGGCACCATGACAGACCGGCCGACGCTGGGCTACCGGACGGCAACCGTGGTCGCCAACTGCCCGCTGGGCGCTGCCGGCACCACGCTCCGGGGACACGAGTACCACTACTCGACCGTCGGTCCGCCCGGCGACGCGCTCGACATGGTCGGGCGAGGAGGCCGGGCACTGGCGGGGTTCTCCACCGCCACCATGCTCGCCAGCTACCTCCACCTGCACCTGGGTGCCGACCCGGCCCCCGCAGAGCGGTTCGTGCGGCTCGCCGCATCGGCGCGCATGACGGACCGCTGACGATGCCCTCCGGCTGCAAGCCGGTGCGCCGATAGGATCGGGCGATCCTATGGACGACGACGCCGATGGCCCCACTGCCCTGTGCCCTGAGCGCCTCGGCGTCGACGGGCGGGCATGGCGCCCCGGTACGCCCGACCGTGCACCGGTGGCACCCCACCGGTGCGACGGTGCACCGGTGACACCACATGGCTGAGGTCCAGGGCCCGAACCTGAGCATGCTGCGCGGCGGCGTGGTCGACGGCACTGTCAGCGTGGTCGGCCTTTTGGGCGACTCGCTCGCAGCGCTCGGACCCGACGCCCGCAAAGCCGTGGCCCATGCCCGGTACGTCGCTGGCAGCGCCCGGCATCTCGACGCCTGGCGACACTGGGTCGGCGAGCGATCGGGGGCCGAAGTTGGCGCCCGGCTTGTGCCGACCATCGACATGACCAGCGACGCCGACGACTTCGCCCATCAGGTGGCCCAGCGGGCCGTCGAGGGCGGCGCCGACGTCTGCGTGCTGGCATCGGGAGACCCGGGGTTCTTCGGCATCACCCGCGCTCTGCTCCGGGTGGTGGACCGGCACCGGCTGCAAGTGATCCCGGCCCCGTCCTCGGTCGCCGTCGCCTTCGCACGGCTCGGGCTTCCCTGGGACGACGCCGTGGTCGCCTCCGCCCACGGCCGGCCGCTTGCCGACGCCGTGCGTGCCGTCCGCCTGGCCCGCAAGGCGGCCGTCTTGACCTCACCGGACAACCCGCCGCAGGCCGTCGGCCAGGCCCTGGTGGACGCCGGGCTCACCCTCGACCTGGTGGCGGTGTGCAGCCGCCTGGGCTGCGCCGACGAAAAGGTGATGGAGATCGACCTGGCCGCGCTGGCGGCAGGACGGTTCGATCCGCTGTCGGTGGTCGTGCTCGTGGGGCCCGGCGGCCTGCAATCGGTCGGCTGGGGTGCGGGCGCCGCCCCTGACGCGGGCCACGGCGGCGGGGGAGGCACCGCCGACGGCCTCGGCACCGGCATCCCGGTCGGGCCGCTCCACGCGGCAAGCCCCGGGGAGCGCGACCGCGTGACCGACAGCCCGGCCACCCGACCCACCGACGCCGACCGGGTCCTGGCGTGGGGCCTGCCGGAGTCCGCGTTCGCCCACCGCGGTGGCATGATCACCAAGTCCGAGGTGCGCTCCGTCGTGCTCGGCAAACTGGCGCTGCCTGCCGCCGGCGTCCTGTGGGACCTGGGTGCGGGCAGCGGATCCGTGGCTGTCGAGTGCGCGCTCGTCTGCCCAGGCCTGACCGTGTTCGCGGTGGAGCAGGACGACGACAGCGCTGCACGCGTGGCAGCCAATGCCGCCCGGTTGGGCGCCGGCGTCCACGTGGTCACGGGCCACGCGCCGGAGGCGCTCGTCGGCCTGCCCGACCCCGATCGGGTGTTCGTCGGCGGCGGCGGAACACCGGTGCTCGACGCCGCCCTGCGCCGGCTGCGACCCGGCGGCCGGGTGGTGGCGACGTTCACCGGCCTGGAGCGCGCCGCCGAGGCAGCCGATCGCCTGGGTCGTATGGCCCAGCTGTCGGTCTCC
>JAKAYQ010000099.1 GCA_021826725.1 Actinomycetes bacterium | reverse complement strand
GGCCCGGTGGATCATGATCGGCCGGTGCCGGGCATTGTCCGCCCCGACATACTCCATGGCAAAGCGCTGCGGCAGCTGGAAGTCGAGCTGCACGGTGGAGAGCTGCCAGCTCCGCCCGATGGCGTCACGCACCTGCACGGAGATCTTCGGGCCGTAGAAGGCGCCACCGCCCTCGTCGAGCACCAGTTCGAGGTTCATCGACTCGGCCACCGTGCGCAGCGTGGTGGTGGCCTCCTCCCACTCGTCGTCGGTCCCCACCGCCTTGCCCGGCGGCTTGGTGGACAGCTCCAGGTAGAAGTCGTCGAGCCCGTAGTCGCGCAGCAGGTCGAGGACGAACGTGAGCGTCTGCTCCAGCTCGGCGGCCATCTGCTCGCGGGTGCAGAAGATGTGCGCGTCGTCCTGGGTGAGGCCGCGCACCCGGGTGAGGCCGTGGACCACGCCGGACTTCTCGTAGCGATAGACCGTCCCGAACTCGAAGAACCGCAGCGGCAGCTCCCGGTACGAGCGCTGCCGGCTCTTGAAGATCATGATGTGGAACGGGCAGTTCATCGGCTTCAGGTAGTACCGCTGTCCCTCGTCGAGCTCCATCGGCGGGAACATGCCGTCGGCGAACCAGTCGAGGTGCCCCGACGTCTCGAACAGGTCCGATTTGGTGATGTGGGGGCTGTAGACGAACTCGTAGCCGCCTGCCTCGTGACGCTCGCGCGAGTAGTCCTCCATCAGCCGGCGCATCAGCCCGCCCTTGGGGTGGAACACCGCCAGACCCGAGCCGATCTCCGGCGGGAACGAGAACAGGTCGAGGTCCGCCCCGAGGCGGCGGTGGTCGCGTCGCTCCGCCTCCTCCAGGCGCCGCAGATGCTCGGCCAGCGCCCGCTCGGACTCCCACGCAGTGCCGTAGATCCGCTGGAGCTGCGGCCGCTTGTCGTCCCCGCGCCAGTAGGCGCCGGCCACCCGCTGGAGCTTGAAATGCCCGAGCCTGCCCGTGCTCGGCACGTGCGGGCCGAGGCACAGGTCGACGAAGGCGTCGCTGTTGCGGTACACGCTGACCGAGGAGACACCCGGGGCGACGTCCCCGGCCGCCTCGCTGCCGAAGCCGGGCTCGGCCTGCTGGGCCACCCCGGCGATGATCTCGCGCTTGTACGGCTGCCCGGCGAACAGTGCCAGCCCCTCGTGGACCGGCAGCTCCTCGCGCACGAACGGTTGGTCCTCGCTGACGATGCGGCGCATCTCCGCCTCGATGCGCTCCAGGTCCGCGTCGGTGAAGCGGGCGCCGGCGGGCAGGTCGAAGTCATAGTAGAAGCCGTCGGTGATCGCCGGCCCGATGGCGTACTCGGCGCCGGGCCACAGCGTGGTCACCGCCTGGGCCAGCACGTGGGCGGTGGAGTGCCGCAGCACGGCACGGCCCTGGTCCGAGGCGGCGGTCACGATCGCCACCGTTGACCCGTCGGGCAGCGGCCGGCCCAGGTCGACAAGCTTCCCGTCGACCTCGGCAGCCACCGCGTCGGATGCCAGCCGGCGCCCGATGGCCGCCGCCAGGTCGGCCGGCGTCGATCCGGCCGGCAGCGTGCGCGCGGACCCGTCGGGCAACCGGACCGTCAGCTCGCCTGCCATCGCTCCCCCTCGTCGTCCGCCGGCACGGCGTGCCAGCCGGGTCCTGTCACCAGCAGCCCGAACCGGCCTGGTGTGACTGCCGGAGCCTGCGGCCGGCCAAGCCTCACAGGCTAATGCCCAGGAGGGCGGCCCCGGTGCCGACGCCCGCACCGCTCCCGGCAGCCGCGTCCAACACGGCCAGCGCACCCGGCGCGTCCATGTCATCGTCGAGGCAGGCGCGTACCGCATCGGCGACCGTGTCGTCGTCACCGGGCGAGCGCCGCCACCGGTCGATCCGGTCGGAGGCGACGTCGATGTCCCCGGGCGTCCAGTCCCAGTCGTGGCGGTAGTGGTGGGCCAGCAAGGCGGTGCGGACCACGGCCGGCTCGCACTGTTTCAGGAGGTCGTCGGCAAAGACCAGGTTGCCGAGCGACTTCGACATCTTGACGCCGTCGAGGCGCACCATGCCCACGTGCAGCCAGTGCCGGGAGAACGTACGGCCGGTGACCGCCTCGGCCTGGGCGATCTCGCACTCGTGGTGCGGGAAGATCAGGTCGCTGCCACCTCCGTGCAGGTCGATGGTCTGCCCCAGCTCGCGCATGGCCAGCGCCGAGCATTCGATGTGCCAGCCGGGGCGGCCAGGCCCCCAGCGCGACTCCCACGCCGGCTCGCCGGGCGCCGAAGGCTGCCACAGCACGAAGTCGAGCGGGTCCCGCTTGGCCGGGTCCTCGGGGTGCCCACCGCGTTCTGTGGCCAGCTCCAGCATGGCGGCCCGCGACAGGTGGCTCAGGTGGCCGAACTGGGGGAAGCTCGCCGCGTGGAAGTAGACGGCGCCCCCGGACCGGTAGGCGTGGCCCCGGTCGAGCAGGGCGCCGACCAAGGTGAGGACGTCGGGGATAGCCGACGTGGCCCGGGGCTCGCTGTGCACCGGCAGCAGGCCCAGGGTGTCCATGGTGGCGTCGAAGCGGGCCATCTCTTCGGCTGCCAGGTCGAGGTAGAAGACGTCGAGCTCGCGAGCCTTGCGCAAGATGTCGTCGTCGACGTCGGTCACGTTGCGCACCAGGCGCACCTCGTGCCCCAGATCGAGCAGCCGGCGATGCAGCAGGTCGAACGCGAGATAGACCGCCGCGTGCCCCAGGTGGGCGGCATCGTAGGGAGTGATCCCACACGAGTACAGCGTCGCCACCGGCCCCGGCTCGAACGGGACGACCTCGCCCCGGGCGGTGTCGTACAAGCGCATCACGGACGGCTGCCGCCCCCCGCCGACGCCCCCCCCACGTGCGCCACCGGCACGTCCGCCGCGTCCTCGTGCCCTGGCGGACGACCGTCGCCGTGCACCGGCAGCGTCATGCCGGCCAACCGCAGGGTGCTGTGCGCACGATGGCCGATGTTCACGGTGACCAGCACCGCGGTGAACGCCTCGATGGCTGCGGCCTGTGCCAGCGACCCGGCCGCCACCGGTCGCAGGCCCTCGACGGTGCAGAGCAGGTCGCACACGGCCTGGCGAGCCTCCGCGTCGTCTGCGCAGACAAGCACGTCGGCGGCGAACGGCTGACCGAAATCGGCCAAGCTGCGGGCAGGCAGGTGCTGGCCCGCGGCGACGACCCGACACCCGGGCAGCGCCGCCTGGACCATTGCAGCCACCGACCCCCGAGGAGGCACCACCGCGTGGGCCTCGCGCCCATGGCGTACCAGGGCGTTGCCGACCGACACGACCGTGCGGCCGTGCAGCGCCTCGGCGAGCTCCGCCACGGTGGCCAGCGCCCCTTCCCAGGGCGTGGCCAGGACCACCATGTCAGGTACGGTTGCGTCGACATTGGCGACGCCCTGCAGGCTCCCCGCAGCGAGCGCGCCACCCGCAGCGTCGCGCAGCTCGGCGCAGATCCCTTCCGCCCGTTCTGCGTCGCGTGAGCCCAGGAGCACCCGGTGACCGGCCGCGGCCAGCCGCAATGCAAGGCCACGCCCGAGTGGGCCGGTACCACCGATGATGCCGACGTCCATCAGCCCTCCTACACCTTGGCGCCGGCCCGGCGAACGAATCGAGAACAACGGGTGGCGGCGGTCACCCTCCTACCTTTGCACACAGGCCCGATCCCGCCCCAGCCGGCGGCGGGCCGCGGGCACCACGCGTCCGGTCCAGCCGGCTACACGGTCGGACGATCAGCCCGGACCCCCGCCAGCCGGCAACCCCATCCGCCAAGCCCCACCAGCCGACGCCCCCACCACCGGCCAGCGCCATCAGCCGGGCCCCACCGGCCGGTCATGGCTCGCCCGGCCCCGAAGGTCCGCGTCGGTCGGCGGCACTGCCCATCGCGGCCGGAAGGGCGCACTGATCACCGGTACCAGCGCGCCAAGCGTGATGCACGGCGGACGGCGCCGGCAGCGGCGCATGCCGGACGGCCGAACTGGCCGCTCGACTCGCTCCGGCCACCGGGCAGCGGCAATGCACTACGGTCGTGACCTCATGGGGCTCCTCGACGGCAAGCGCATCCTCGTCACCGGCGTTCTCACCGATGCATCCCTCGCGTTCGCTACCGCCAGGCTGGCCCAGGAACAGGGCGCCGAGGTCGTCCTGTCGGGTGCGGGTCGCGGCCTGTCGCTCACCCGGCGCACGGCCCGCAAGCTCCCGGCGCCGGCCGACGTCCTCGAGATCGACGTGCAGCAGCCCGCGCAGCTGCAGGCCGCCGCTGCCGACCTGACCACCCGATGGGGGCTGCTCGACGGCATCGTGCACGCGATCGGGTTCGCCCCCGCCGACTGCCTCGGCGGCGACATCCTGCGAGCCAGCTGGGGGGACGTCGCCACCGCCATCGAGATCTCCGCCTTCTCGCTCAAGGCGCTGGCCGGCGCATTCGCGCCTCTCCTCGAAGCGGCCGGGTCGTCCTCGATCGTCGGCCTCGACTTCGACGCCTCGGTGGCATGGCCGGCATACGACTGGATGGGCGTGGCGAAAGCAGCACTCGAGTCGCTCGCCCGCTACCTGGCTCGCGACCTGGGCCCACGCGGCGTCCGGGTCAACCTGGTGGCCGCCGGCCCGATCCGGACCGTGGCTGCCAAGTCCATCATGGCCTTCTCCGCCTTCGAGGACACCTGGAACGAGCGCGCTCCGCTCGGATGGGACGTGCACCTGGCGGAACCAGTAGCGCAGGCGTGTGTCGCCTTGCTGTCGGACTGGTTCCCTGCCACCACCGGGGAGATCCTGCACGTCGACGGCGGGGTCCACGCGGTGGGGGCCTGAGGCACGTCCGATCTGCGGGCACCTGGAGGCGACGTCGAGCGAGCCTGCTGCACGCAGGTACGGCGCGCGCAGCACGTCTGGTCTCTCAACGGTGAGCCTGGGCGCTCACGACCCTTCGGTGGAAGACCGCGCTCCGTCGCCGCGCACCTGGCGGGCGATGGTGGCAAGCACCCCGTTCACGAAGCCGCCCGACTGGTCGGTGGAGAAGCGCTTGGCCAGCTCCACCGCTTCGTCGATGATGACCGCGGTGGGCACATCGGGACGTTCCAGCAGCTCCCAGGTGGCCATGCGCAGGACGGTCCGGTCGACGACCGGCATCCGATCGAGCTCCCAGCCAACCGCGGCGTCGGACACCAGGCCGTCGATGCGCGCACCGTGCTCGGACACACCGGTGGCGACCGCCACCGCGTACGGGTCGGGGGCCACGGCCAGCTCGGCCACGATGTGCTGCGCGTCCTGGTGCTTGACCTCCGCTTCGTACAGCAGTGACAGGGCCCGCTCCCGGGCGTCATGGCGCGATGCGCCCATGTCGGGGCGCGACCGACGGCCGCGCGGGGGCCCTCCCGACGGCACCGGACCGCCGCTCAGGCCCGCGTGATGTACTCGCCCGAGCGCGTGTCGACCTTGATGCGGTCGCCCGGGTTGACGAACAGCGGCACCTGCAGCACCAGCCCGGTCTCCACCGTGGCGGGCTTGCGGGCACCGGACACCCGGTCGCCTTGGATGCCCGGCTCGGTCTCGGTCACCGTCAGCTCCACCGACGCAGGCAGGTCCACCCCGACGATCTCGTCCACGTACACCTGCAGGACGACGTTGTCGCCTTCCTTCACGAATTCCGCAGCGCCGCCGAGCGACCCGGGCGACACCTGCATCTGGTCGTAGGAGCTGGTGTCCATGAACACGTAGTCGGTCCCGTCGCGGTACAGGTACTGCATCTCGCGTTTGTCGACGATGGCCTGCTCCACCCGCTCGTCGGCCCGGAACGTCCGCTCGATCACCGCGCCGGTGCGGACGTTCTTCAGCTTGGTCCGCACGAATGCGCCACCCTTGCCCGGCTTGACGTGCTGGAACTCGACCACCGCGAAGAGACCCTCGGGGATGTCGAGGGTCATGCCGTTGCGAAGGTCGTTGGTGGTGACAGCCATGGAGCGTTACGTCCTCGGGAGCACGGGTTCCTTCGGGAACCGGGTCAGCGGGCGGCAGCCGTCGGCCGTGACCACCACGGTGTCCTCGATGCGGACACCACCCCGGCCGGCCAGGTAGACGCCGGGCTCGACGGTGACGACGACGCCGGGCTCGAGGATAGCAGTCGACCCGCTCGACACCGACGGCGCCTCGTGAATGTCCAGGCCGACACCGTGACCCGTCCCATGCTCGAAGGCATCAGCGAGTCCGGCCGCGGCGATCACGTCACGGCACACGGCGTCAACCTCGCATGCCGCCACGCCGGGGCGGACCGCAGCAACCCCCGCAGCCTGAGACCGGGCCACCAGGTCGAACACCGCCGCCATCTCCGCCGCAGGCTGCCCCCCACACGCGAACGTCCGGGTCATGTCGGACCGGTATCCACCGACGGTGGCGCCGAAGTCGATGACCACGGGATCGCCCGGCTCGATCCGGCGGTCCGACGGGCGAGCATGCGGCTTGGCCGCATTGGGTCCCGACGCCACGATCGTCTCGAACGCACGGTCCTCGGCCCCCAGCCGTCGCATGGCCGAGTCGAGGGCCAAGGCGATCTCCGCCTCGCTTCGGCCCGGGGCAACGAGCGGCAGGATGTCGGCCAGCGCCGCGTCGGCCAGCGCCGCCGCCCGAGCCATCAGGTCGAGCTCGCCGGCGTCCTTCACCTGCCGCAGGCCCTCGACGACAGCGGCGGTCGGCACGAGGTCCGCCGGCGCCAATGCCTCGGCCCAACGCCGCTGGGCTGCCCACGTCACCCCGTCGGCTTCGAGCCCGACCAGCCGCCCGGACCCGCCCGCCCGCCCGGCCACAGCATCGCGCTGCTCCTGCGCACCGCCGACCACGACATCCACGGCGTCGGCCAGACCCGCAGCCTGCAACTGCTCGGCGACCTGGGAGCGGTAGCGCCCGTCGGTGGTGACGAGCGCGGTGTCGCCCCCCACCACCACGATCCCCGCCGAACCGGTGAAACCAGTCAGGTAGCGCACGTTGGCCAGCGTGGTGACCACGAGGATGTCGACACCGGCATCCGGCAGGCACCCACGGAGCCGGTCGATCCGGCTGGCAACATCCATGGCCACCGGCACGCCACCGGGCACCGGCGGCACGCCGACGGGCTCGGCCAGGACCGCCAGGGACATCGGATCCGGGGCCGCTGACATCACCGCAGCGCCGGCCCAGTGCCGTGCTCCGGTCCAGCAGCGTGCTCCGGCCCAGTGCCGGGCTCCAGACCAGTGCCGGGCTCCAGACCAGCAACGCGAGCGGTCAGCAGCGACGCCACCGCCCGTATCGCCAAGCGGTAGCCGAGCCCGCCGAACCCGGCCACGGTGCCATCCGCCACGGGCGCAACCACCGAGGTGTGGCGCCACGGCTCCCGGGCTGCCGGGTTGCTCAGATGCACCTCCACCACCACGCCGTCGTACGCGGCGAGGGCGTCGTGGAGGGACCAGGAGTAGTGGGTGAGCGCGCCGGCGTTGACGACGATCGCCGCGGCCCGGCCCCGAGCCTGGTGGACGAGTTCGACGAGATCGCCTTCGTGGTTCGTCTGGTGGTCTTCGACGACCAGGCCCAGCGCCGTCGCCTCCTCCCTGGCGCCGGTCACGTGCTCGGCCAGGGTGGCCGCCCCGTACACCTCGGGCTGGCGCTCGCCGAGGAGGTTGAGGTTCGGGCCCGACAGCACCACCACCAGCGGCGGATGACCCCCCGGCCCCGGCGGGGCTGTGGCTTCGAGCCCCGGCGAAGCGCTAGCCACGGTCGCCTCCGCCGGGCTGCCTGCCGGTCGCCGCTGTGTCCATGTCGGCAAGGGCGGCCAACACGGCAGCTTCCGGGACGCCCCGGACAGGGACGACACCGCCGGGGCCGTCGAGGACGAAGGTGAGGTCGTGGTCAGCCTTCTTGTCGCGGGCCATCAGCCGAACCAGCATGGCGGGATCCGCCCCGACGGGCAGCTCTGCCGGCAGGTCGAGGCCCCGGACCACGGAGCGATGCTCCTCTACGCGGGCGTCGTCGATACGCCCCAGCCGGGCGGCCAAGACGGCGGCGAAAACAAGCCCGATGGCCACCGCTTCGCCGTGGCGAAGGTCCCATCCCGCCCCACCCTCGAACGCCGCCGCCTCGAGCGCGTGGGCCAGCGTGTGCCCGTAGTTGAGCAGCATCCGCCGGTCGCCCTCGCGCTCGTCCGCCGCCACCACAGCGGCTTTGATGGCCACGCAGTGGGCAACCTGCGCCGGCAAGGGCATAGCGAGCAGCCGTTCGGCGGCACCCGCCCCCGGCCGATCTCCCGCCGGTCCCGGCAAGAACGCGTACTTTGCCATCTCCCCCCGGCCCGACGCCCATTCCCGCGCGGGCAGTCCGGACAGAGCATCGGTGTCGCAGAGCACCGCGGCCGGCTGCCAGAACGCGCCGACCAGGTTCTTTCCCTCGGGAAGGTTGACGCCGGTCTTGCCGCCGACGGCCGCGTCCACCTGACCCAGCAGCGACGTGGACACGTTGACGTAGGCAACGCCCCGCATGTGGACGGCGGCAGCGAAGCCGGCCAGGTCGCTCACGACGCCGCCCCCCAGCGCCACCACCAGGTCCCGGCGCGACAGCCCGGCCCGGACGAACCCACGGCACACGGCCTCCACCTGCGCCATCGACTTCGCCCCTTCGCCGTCGGGAACCACCACCCGGTCGGTGGGAACCCCCGCGTCGATGTCGACGTCGATCCCATGTTGGGTCACGACCACGGCACGCCGGGCGCCGATGCGCCGCACCGCCCCGGCCAGCTCGTGTCGGGCGCCTGGCCCCACCAGCACCTCGTACCGCCGCTCCCCCAGCTCGACCGGAACGGTGATCACCGCGACCCGCCCCCTGCCGCCGACCCGGAGCCTGCCGCCGGCGCCGAACCCGCCACCGAACCGGAGCCCGCTGTCGACCGGCTCCCGACCGCCGGCACCGAACCCGCCCCGGCCTGGCGCACCGCCCTCCCGACCGCGGCGACAACCGCACCGGGCCCGAGACCGTCCACGTCGACGACCACGTCGGCCACCTCCTCGTACCAGCCGCTGCGCTCCGCCGACAACCGAGCGACCGCACCGGCCGGGTCGCCGGACAGGAGGGGGCGGCCCTTCCCGTCACCGAGCCGGTCGGTCAATGTGACGTCGGTGGCCCGCAGCCACACCACCACTTGGGCCTGGCGGAGGAGCGAGCGGTTGCCCGCGTCGGTGACCACACCTCCCCCGACCGACAGCACCATGGGACCGGGACGGCCCAGTACGGCGCGCAGCGCGTCGCGCTCGAGCGCGCGGAACGCTACCTCGCCCCCGCTGGCCCAGATGTCCGCCACCGACGCCCCGGCTCCTGCTGTCACGATCTCGTCCAGGTCGGTGTGGGGCCAGCCGAGCTCGGCCGCCAGTGCTCGACCCACCGTGGTCTTCCCGGAACCGGCCATCCCCACCAGCACCACCCGGGGGACCTCAGCCGCCACCGGCGTACGCTCCGGCCTCGGGCACAGCCGCACCGGGCACAGCCGCACCAGGCACACCGGGTACAGCCAGACCCGGAGCAACCGCACCGGGAGCACCCGGCGGCGGCACCGCAGCGCCGGGAACCGGCCCCGACGGCGTGCTGCCCAACGCTGCGAGGTAGCCGCTCACGTTACGGCGAAGCTCCGCCACGGAGTCGCCCCCGAACTTCCGAAGCACTTCATCGGCGAGGACCAGCGCTGTCATCGTCTCGGCGACCACCCCCATCGCCGGCACGGCGGTGACGTCGGTGCGCTCTTTGAACGAGACCGTGGCCTCCTTGGTCTCGACGTCGACGGTGGCGAGCACCGGCCGGTTCAACGTGGCAAGCGGCTTCATCCCCACACGCGCCACCAACACCGCGCCGCTGGAGATGCCACCTTCGATCCCCCCGGCCCGGCTGGTGTCGCGCCGGTACTCGCCGCCCACCTCGTCCCAGGTGATGGCGTCGTGCGCCGTCGACCCGCGCTCGGCTGCCACGGCAGCCCCGTCACCGATCTCGACGTGCTTGACCGCCTGGATGCTCATCAGCGCGTGGGCCAGCAACCCGTCGAGCTTTCGGTCCCAGTGGACATGGCTGCCGAGACCGACGGGCACGCCGTAGGCCAGGACCTCGGCGACCCCGCCCAGCGAGTCGCCCTCCTTCGCCGCCGCCTTGATCTCGGCGACCATGGCCGCCTCGGCCTCCGGGTCGAAGCAGCGGACCGCCGAGGCGTCGACCCGGGCGAGGTCGCCGGGGCCGGGACGGCGCCCCCCGGTCGCCACCGCCGGGCCGAGCCCCACCACGTGGCTCACCACGGTCACCCCCACCTGGGCAAGCAGCGCCTTGGCCAGAGCACCGGCCGCCACCCGGGCGGCGGTCTCACGCGCCGAGGCCCGCTCGAGCACGTCGCGGGCATCGTCGAACCCGTACTTCTGCATGCCGGCGAGATCCGCGTGTCCCGGCCGCGGCGCGGTCAGCCGCTTCGACGGCACCCCGGGTGCAGGTGACATGTCCTGCTCCCACTTGGGCCACTCCGTGTTGGCGATCTCGATCGCCACCGGCGACCCCAAGGTCCGTCCGTGGCGGATCCCGCCCAACAGGGTCAGTTCGTCGACCTCAAAGCGCATCCTCGGGCCGCGCCCGTACCCGAGCCGGCGGCGGGCGAGCTCGGCACCGATCTGTTCGGCGGTCACGGGAAGGCCGGCCGGCAGACCCTCGACGACGACGACGAGCGCCTGGCCGTGCGATTCGCCGGCAGTGAGGTAGCGGAGCACCCGGTCAATCTACCGCTGGCGCCGCCGCTTCCCGCCGATCCCGTGCCCACACCAGCCGTCCACGACCCTGGCACCGGGCGTGCCGCCGACGCCGGACCCAGCTCCCCGCTCCCGACCGGGCACGCTCCCCGTGCCCTCGGGGCCTGCGACCGACCCAGTCACCTGTGCCCGGGCCAGCCACCTGCCGGCACCCCGGAGCCCACTGGACCGCCGGGCTCCGGGTGAACGGTCATGCGCCGCGGTGGAACAGCACCCGGACGATGGGGTTGCCTACCACCACGGCGACGACGGCTCCGGCAGCCAGGAACGGACCGAACGGCACCCGGGT
>JAKAYQ010000098.1 GCA_021826725.1 Actinomycetes bacterium | reverse complement strand
CCCGCAGGACGGACTCGAGCCGGAACCGGTAGCGCTTCATCTCGCTCCCGCCAGCTGCATCGACGCTTCCACCAGCATGCGCAGGTCGTTCCAGGAGGACTCCGACGGGACGGTCTCAGTCACGTCTTGGCGGAGGAACGCGTCGATGACGTCGAGGAGGGCCAGCGCCCGGTCGACCAGTGGGTTCGCGCCCCGGACGTAGGCGCCGATCTCGATGAGATCGCGGGCGTCGCGATACGCAGCCATCAGGCGCCGCAGCTCGCGTGCGTGACCACGGCGCTCGGCCGTCGTGATCGCCGGCTCCACACGCGAGATGGAGTCCAAGACCTCGATGCTGGGGAAATGCCCGGCGGTGGCGAGGCGCCGGGTCAACACGATGTGGCCGTCGAGGATGGACCGTGCCGCGTCGGCGATGGGCTCGTTCATGTCGTCGCCCTCCACGAGCACCGTGTAGAGCCCGGTGATGCTCCCCGTCTCCGCCGCGCCAGCCCGCTCCAGCAGCTTCGGCAACAGCGAGAAGACCGACGGCGGGTACCCCCGGGTCGCCGGTGGCTCACCCGCCGACAGTCCGACCTCGCGCTGCGCCATGGCGAACCGGGTCAACGAGTCCATCATCAGCACGACGTCGAGCGCCCTGGTCCCGGAACCACTCGGCGATCCGGGTAGCGGTGAACGCCGCCCGGATGCGCACCAGAGCCGGCTCGTCAGACGTTGCGACCACCACGACCGACCGGGCCAGCCCTTCGGGCCCGAGGTCACGAAGGATGAACTCGTTCACTTCGCGGCCGCGCTCCCCGACCAGCGCCAGGACCGCAACCTGGGCGTCGGTGCCGCGGGCGATCATGGAGAGCAGGCTCGACTTGCCGACGCCTGACCCGGCAAAGATGCCCAGCCGCTGGCCCCGCCCGCACGGGACGAGCGTGTCGAGCGCCCGCACGCCCAGCGCCAGCTGGCGGTCGACGAGATCTCGCCGCAACGGGTGCGGCGGGGCAGCGTCGACGGACACCTCCTCCCAGTCCACCAGGGGCGGACCGTCGTCGATCGGCCGCCCGAGCCCGTCGAGCACGCGCCCGAGAAGCCCTTCGCCCACCGCCAAGGGCAGGGGCCGGCCCAGTGCCTCCGCCCGATCGCCGAACCGGACCCCGGTGAGGTCCCCCAGGGGCATGCAGGCCAGCGTCGACCCTTGGACGGCGACAACCTCGGCGTCCAAGGTGCCACCGCCCCTCCAGATCCGCACCGCGTCGCCCACCGCTGCCTCGAGCCCGTCCACTTCCACGCGCAGCCCGACCAGCCTGGTCACGCGCCCGGTCCGCCGGGGACCGAGCGCATCGACGAGCCCGGAGCGCAGCGCGTCGGGCACGATCGTCATCGACGCATCTCCACGGCCAGTTCCGCCGGCCCGACCGGTGATCCACGGTCTGCCAGCTCGCCGGCAGCCGGCACACCCGGACCCGACGCACCCGGACCCGGCGGACTCAACCTCGGCACCACGCCAAGAAGAGCGGGTACCGCCGAAGGCATCTCGCTCCCGACCGGCTCGCCAACTGCCGGCTCTCCAACGACCGGTTCACCCGCGACCGGTTCGCCCGTGACCGGCTCGCCCGTGACCGGCTCGCCCGTGACCGGCTCGCCAACGTTCGGCTCGCCCGTGACCGGCTCGCCAACGCCAGGCTCTTCCGGCCGCCGCACCGGGTGGAGCCGCTCGATCATGGCCCGGGCCCGAGCCAGCGCCGGTCCGATCTGGGCGTCGACGTGGCAGGGTCCGGCATCGACCACGCATCCGCCGATCTCCACGCCGGCGTCCGCCACCACCAGGACGCGGCGATCGGGCACGAGCACCTGCAGGTCGGCGGGATCGATCACGTCGTCGGGGTTGAGCCGCACCACCAGGTCCTCGCCGCTCGGCACCAGGCCCAGTGCCCGTTCGAGGGCGTCCCTCGCGGCCGAACGGCTGACGGCCAGCTCACGCTGGACCACTGCTTCGGCCAGCTCCATTGCCAGCTCCACCACCTCGACCTCGGCCACCGACACCGAGGCGTGGCGCTGCTCGGCGACGGACCTGGCCGCCACGGTGATCGCCTCGGCCAGCTGGCTCAGCCGGGCTCGGCGCTCGCCCTCCGCGCTCGCCGCGATCTCTGCCACCGCAGCCGCGTGCCCGTGCCGGTAGGCCTCGGCCCGTGCCGCCTCGATCCGCTCGGACACCGTGGTCTGCGACCCCCGAAGGTCGCTCGGGAGCTCCACCGCGAATGCGGCCGCCGGCACTCTGTCGGTGTCGAGCCCGCGCCAGATCCTGCTCGGAGCCTGCCTGGACCCACCCTGCCTAGACGAACTCATCGTCACCTCGCGCCAGCACGATCTCGCCGGCAACCTCGAGCTCCCGGACCACCTTGACCACCGCCTGCTGCGCGGACTCCACCTGCGACAGCCGGGTCGGGCCGAGCAGCTCGATCTCGTCGGACAGGTCCTGCGCGGCGCGTTCCGACATGTTGCGGAGGAACTTGTCGCGGATCGCCTCATCCACGCCCTTCAGAGCCACGGCCAGGTCCTTCGGGACCACGTTCCGGAGCACCCGCTGCAAGGTCCGGTCGTCGAGGCTCACCACGTCGTCGAAGACGAACATCTCGTTGCGGATCTGCTCGGCGAGCTCAGGGTCGCTCTGTTCGAGCGACGAGAGGATCTGCTTCTCCGAAGCCCGGTCGCTCTGGTTCAATATGGCCACGATCGACGAGACCCCGCCGACATCGGTCTCGGCTCCACCGCCGGAGCGCAGAATGGCCGCCAGCTTCTGCTCGAGCGTGCCGGCGATCGTCTGGACCACGTCGGGGGCGATACGGCCCATGGTGGCGATACGCCGCGATACGTCGGCACGCAGGCCCTCGTCGAGGGTGGCCAGGACCTGGGCTGCGTGGTCGGCGGGCAGGTGGGCAAGCACCACCGCCACGGTCTGGGGGTGCTCATCGCCGATGAAGCTGACGATCTGCTGCGGGTCGATACGCCGCAGGATATCGAGCGGCCGGTGCTGCCCGGCCTGAAGGAACTGCTGCAGCACCTCCTCGGCCTTGGCCGCTCCCAGCCGCTCGCGCAGCAGCCGACGAGCGAGCTCCACCCCGCCCTGGCCGACCTGCAGCAGGGCGGCGGCCTGACCGACGAACTCGGCGAGGATGCCCCGCACGGCAGTTGCGTCGAGCGCCGGCAGCGCAGCCACGGCCGACATCAGCTCGACCACTTCGCTCTCCGACATGGCCTTCAGCACCTTGGTAGCACGGGAGTCGTCGAGCTGGGCCAACACCACGGCGGCCTTCTGTGGTCCGGTGAGAAGCGGCATCAGGACGGCCCCTGGGTGCGGTTGTCGCTGAGCCAGCTTCGCAGCATCGATGCCACGTCATCGGGCTGGGCATCGATGAACGTGTTGACCGTGGCGGCTTCGATGCTTCCGGAGACGTCGGCGGCGGAAACCGCCGGGAGCTGGCCGGTGGGCTCGCTCGAGAGCACCGGCATCGACAGGGCGCTCAGCGCGTCGGTGGCGCTCATGGGGCCCATCACCACAGTGGAACGGGCCTTGCGGGCCGAGCGCCACAACAGGAAGAGCGCCAGCAGCACGGCGAGGGCCACGACGAGCACTTTCGCCTCGGACATGAGCGACTTCGACTTGCCGGCCGCGGCCGCTGCCGCAGCGGCCTTGGCGGCCTGCTTGGAGGCTGCCGTGGAGAACGGCATGGCGCTGAAGGCGAGCGTGTCGCCGCGCGCAGCGTTGATGCCGGCGGCAGCGGCCACTCCGGCCTGCAGCTGCGCCATGCTGACACCCTTTGGCAGCGCCGCCGTGTTGACGAGGACGGCGACGGACTGGCTCTTCACCGTCCCCGGTGCCTGCTGGTCGGTGACGGTCTGCTGGTTCGTCTCGCACGTCTGCGACCCCGACGACTGGTTGTAATTCCCGGTCCCGGTGCCCGTCGTGCCCGTGATGGTGCCGGCTGTACCGCCTGGCGGCGCACCGGTCCCGGTGTAGGTCTGGGTGGAGGTGCTGGTCTGGGTGCAGAAGCTCGCCGGCTTGCCGTTCGCCGCCGGCACGATGGTCTGGGTCGTGCTGTTGATCTGGTCGTAGTTCAGTGTGGCGTTCACCTGGACGTCGGCATTGTTCTGGCCGAGGACGGCGGCCAGGTACGCCTCGACCTTGCCCTGCACCTGGCTGTCGTAGGACTGGGTGGCGTTGTCGGATCCGCCGCCGGCGGCAACGCCGGGACCGGCCAGCAGGTTGCCGCTGGAGTCGGCCACCGTCACCTGCTGGGCGTTCAGGTTCGGGACGCTGGAGCCGACCAGGTGGACGATGGCCTGGACCTCCTGGCTGCTGAGCGTCTGGCCCGGGACCATGGTCACCAGCACCGACGCCCCGGTCGGCGCCGACGTGTTGACCGCGAACGACTGGTTGGCCGGCAGGGCGATGGTCACCTGCGAGCTCGACACGCCGGAGATGGCGTCGATGGTCTGCTCGAGCTCGCCCTGCAAGGCTCGCAGGTAGTCGGCCTGCTGGGTCATGTTGGAGGCAGTGATGCCCTCCTTGTCGAGCAACGACAGGCCGACGGTGCTCTGCGCTGGCAGGCCCGCCTGGGCCATGGCCAGACGCTGGGTGGCCACGTCGTTGGCCGGCACCATGATGGTGGTTCCCCCGTTGGCGAGCTGGAAGGGCACGCTCTCGGAGGTCAGCTTGGCCGTGATGTTGGCCGCGTCGGTGGGCTGCACGTTGGTGAAGAGCGGCGCGTAGGTCGGCTTGCCGGACATGGACATGAAGAGCACCGCTCCGATGAGCACCGCGGCGACAGCGGCGATCGTTACGGCCTTCTGGCCGGCGGTGAAGCCGCCGGCGAACTGCTTGGCGCCGTCGCGCAGGCGGTTGAACTGGTCGTTGGCGGGAACGAGGGCCATGTCAGATCTGCAGGTTCATGACGTCGGTGAAGGCCGTGATGGCCTTGTTGGTCAAGGCGACGGTCACCTGGGTGGCCAGCGAGGCCCGGGTGGCGGCGATCATGGCGTCGGTGATGCTGCCCTGGCCGGCTGCGGCCTGGGCCTCGAGCGACGACGCGGTGCTCTGCGTCTGCTGGACCTGGTTGAGGGCGTTGGCGACCTGGTTGGCGAAGCCGCCGGACGACGCCGACGCCGGAGCGGCACCCCCTGCCGGGGGCGCCTGCGGCATCGGCGGGAGCGGGGCGATGGGGGGGATCACGTCACGACCCCAAGGTCAGAGCCGACTGGTAGGCCGTGAGCGCTCGCTTGAAGGCAACGGTGTTGGCCTGGTAGTCGTTCTGGGCCTGGACGAGCTGGACGAGCTGGGTGCTCATGCTGATGGCGGGCTGGCGCACCATGCCCTGGGCGTTGGCCTGGGGGTTGGTCGGGTCGTACACCAGGGTGCCGATCGCCGATCCGAGCTGGACCGACGACACGGCCACCCCGTCGCCCTGGCCGGTGGCGCCCACCAGCGGGGTGAAGACCGGCGTCTGCTGCTGGTAGGCGCCCTGAGCGGGGGACACCGTGTCGTTCATGTTGGCGAGGTTGCCTGCGGTCGTGTCGATCCACGTCTGCGCAGCGTCGATCCCGGTGCCGGTGATGCCGATGGCTCCGAAGAGGCCGCTCACTGGAAGCTCCCACCGCTGGCGCCCTGCACCAGCCGGAACTGGGCGTTCAGCATGTCGACCATCGTCTGGTACTCGAGCGTCGTCTGCTCCGCGGCGACGAGCTGCTGGCTGCCGTCGACGTTGTTGCCGTTGGTGGCCGGCGGGTTGGTGGTGCTCGTGACCGAGACCTGGGCGGTGCCCCCGACCGGCGAGGCCATGGCCTGCTGCAGGCTCGTCTGGAAGTCCACCTGCTTGGCGATGTAGCCGGGAGTCTGGGAATTCGCCAGGTTGTTGGCGATGGTCTGTTGCTGCTGGGCCAGTCCGTCGACGGCGAACTGCAGCACACCGGTGATGCCGCTCATCGCTCACACCCCTGACGATCGCTCGCTGCGCACCCCCGGCGGATGAAGCCGGAGGGGCTGTCGTGCGCCCGTCCTGGGCAGCGGTGGTGCCATCCTTGCACCGCGGTCACTGGTGGTCTCGGCAGCAGACCGCGCTGGCTTTAGCGCGTTCCGTGGTTACCGGCTGACACGGTTCCGGCTGGCGCTGTTCCCACTCCAGCCACCCCGGCCGCCCTAGTTGCCCCGGTTGGCGCGGTTGACGCGGTTGACGCGGTTGACGCGGCTGACGCGGTTGACGCGGCTGGCGCGGCTGGCGCGGCTGGCGCGGCGTGCCGGCAGGCATGTTGCCAAGCCCGCCGTGGCCGGTGACCCATCACCCGCCTGCGCAAGGCGATGTGCCACGCTGGCCGCATGTCCATGGTCCAGCCGCCAGCCGCCCTGTCGTCCCCGCCTGCAGCCGGGTCTGCGGCCTGGGAGCCCGTGGACGATGCCTACCGGTCGCTCTTGGCCGGCCACGAAGGGGAGGACCGCTGGCTCCTGGTCCAGACCCTCCTCACCGGAGCGCCCCGACGGGCCCTGTTCGGCATGCTGGGCGTGCCCCAAGGTGGGCGCATTCTCGACATCGGCACCGGGTTCGGGCCGCTCGCGCTCGAGCTGGCCGGGGCGACGGGCGGCAGCGCCATCGGCGTGGACCTCGACATCGCCCGCCTGCGCCAGGCCGTGGCGCTGCGCGACACGCTGCGCTCCCGCGGCTGGATCGGACCCCGGGCAGTCCCTGTCGCGGCTGGCGGCGCCCGTGAGCACACCGCACCGGCAGGAGCACCCGGTACCCCTCTGGGAGCGCACGCCACGCCTGCGGCAGGCGACGCGTCGTTTGCCGCCAGCGACGCCACGGTCCTGCCGTTCGCCGACAAGACCTTCGACGCGGCCACCATCCGCTTCGTCCTGCAGTACTTCTCCGACCCCGAGGTCACGCTGGCCGAGATGGCACGCGTGGTCCGGCCCGGCGGAGCGGTGTGCGTCATCGACGTGGACGACGGCCTGTCCATCGTCCACCCGGACCCGCCTGGTCCCCTGGCGCGTTTACGCGCCGCCTTCAGCGCCCTGCAGAGCATGCGCGGTGGCGACCGCACCGTCGGGCGCAAAGTGCCGGGTCTGCTCGACCAGGCCGGCTTTACGGTCACTGCCGTGCTGGTGATGCCCCATGCGGCGTACGGGCCGTCGTCACCGACGGACATCGACCGCACGTTCCTGTTCGACCGCTTCAGCCAGGCGGCCGACGACATCGTGGCTCGTGGACTGCTGTCCGAAGCCGACGTCCGCGCTGGCCTGCAGGTCCTGTCGACCGAGGAGATCCCGCCCCGGACCAGCATCGAGGGGCACCTCGCCGTCATCGGGCGGCGCCGCCCGACCTGAGCCAGCCGCCCGGCGTGCGCGGCACTGCCCCTGGCCATGCCGCCGGCCGAGCTGGGTCAGGCTCGCGTGTCGACGTAGGCGGGCTTGCTGCGCTCCACCCACTGCCGGGCACGACGGCGGCCGTCCCCGACGCGGTCGAGCGTGCCGCTGACGTCGTCCAAGGCCCTGCCGACGGTGTGCTCCATGGCCCGGGTCGCCTCGAACAACGCCGTCGCCCGGGGCACCAGCTCCTCGGGAAGCGGCCCTGCCGGCACGATTAGCAGTTCCGGCGGCGGCGGCGCCCCGTCCAGCACGGTGCGCGCCGCTGCGTCGAGCTGGCGCTCCATGGCGTCGAGCAGCTCAGGCCACGTCACCGGCACCGACCCCGACCGCAGCCATGTCCCCGCTCATCGCGCCACGCCAGGCCCGGGCGAGCTGGGTCACCAGCGGGATGGCCTTCACCAGTCGATCGCGGTCCTTGGCCATGTTGGCAGCGACCAGCTCGCCGTGCAGGAAGTGGTAGAGCCCCGCCAACCGGGCCGCCCCGTCCCAGATGTCGAGGCGGAGCGTGCCGGCGAGGGCCAGCAGGATCTCCTGGGCATGGACAAGGCTGTCGTTGATGACGGCCAGGTCCCCCGAATCGAAGGCGGTGTCGGCCCGCTGCAGGTCCAGCTCCAGGCGGTCGAGGAGCATGCTGAGCCGGGCTGCTGGCGTGGCTGTCTCGATGGCCTCGCCGAGGTAGCGGTTCTGCATCTCCTCGGCGTTCATGAAGGTCCTGGGCACGATGCGCTCCTCACCCCGCGGACAGGCCCGCCAGGGCCGAGCCCAGGGACTGGCTCTGGTTCTGCAGCATCCCCAAGGTGGTCTGCAGCTGGGCGAACTGGTTGGTGAGCATCTTCTGCTCCTCGGCGGCGATGTTGGCGTAGAACTGGATCTGCGTGTTGAGGCCCTGCGACTGGTTCTGCAAATTCGCGATGGTCTGGGTGATCGAGCCTGTCGCTGCGTTCGACATGGACGTCGACAGGCTGGAGAGCGCCTGCGCGATGCCAGGTGCGTAGGTGATCGTGCCCAGGTTGGTGGCACTGGTGATGCCGGTGGCCGTCACTTGAAGCGACAGGCCGGCGGCAGGCGAAGACACGCTGGGCGACAGGGAGAGAAACTGCCCGCTCCCCGTGGCGGCAATGCCGTCGATCGTGCCGGCCACGTCGATGCCGGTGTAGGTGACCGGCGTGCCGGCGGTGGAGCCGGCCAGCCCCGTGGTTCCCGAGGCGGTGTTGGTGGAGGTGACTGAGAACGACGCCGCGCTGCCGTAGGCGCTGCTGGCCAGCTGGAGCTGCTGGCCACTGTCCACCACCTGTGCGGACATCTGCAGGCCAGCCCCGGCCAGCGCGCTGTTGATGCCGCTGGCCACCTGGCTCAAAGACTCCCCGACCGTCGTCGTGTAATTGACGGCCGTGCTGCCCGACGCGATCGTGAGCGTCTCGGCGGCGGACACCGCGCCGGAGGACAGCACTGCACCGGTGTCGATCGCCTGCTGTGCCGACTGGCTGATGCTGACGGCATAGCTGCCGGGCTGGGTGCCGGCCCCTGCCGCCGACACCGAGACCTGGCCGGTGTAGGCGCTCGAGGACGGAGCGAAGGTGCCGCCCTGGGTGAACATGTCGGAGACCTGGCTGGGGTTCGCGGTGAACGCGGTGTCGAACGTGCTCTGGTTGAAGCTCAGCGTGCCCTGCGCCGACAGCGTGATGCCGATGTTCTGGGCATTGCCGAGCGTCGACGTGCCGACCGTGGACGCGAAGATCGACTGGACCTCACTGGTGGCGTTCTGCAGGAGCGCCGAGCCCATCAGCGGCCCCCCTTGCTTCGTCTGCTCGTTGTACCCGGCGTACTTCTGGATGTCCGACAGCACGGTGTTGGCAGCGGTCACCATCGTGTTCACGTCGCTGGCCACGGTCTGTGCGTCCGGGGACACGGAGACGGTCACCGGGTTCGTGCTGACGGACACCGCCGTGACCGACAAGCCCGGCAGCAGGCCGGTGAACGTGTCGCTCTGGGACGTCAGGGTATAGCCGCCTGATCCACCGACCTGGATCTGGGCGTTGGCACCGGCCGAGGCGACCTGCAGGTCCCCCAGGGCCGACCCGGCAAACGCCGTGGTGCTCACCGACAGGTCGTTCGCTGTTCCCGTAGCCGACGACGCCAGCTGCAGGACGTACTGGCCAGCCGAGTTCTGCACGGCCGAGGCGGTGATCCCGGTGCTGGCAGCGTTGATGTTGCTGACCACGTCGGCGAGCGATCCGTTGCCGGTGCTGACGTCGGTGGCCGTCAACGACCCCACCTGCAGGAGGGAGCCACCTGTGGTGCTCGGAGCGCCGATGATGGTGGCGGTGACCGAGCCCGTCGGTGCCGCCAGCGACACCGACCCTCCCGGTGTCACCGTGCTGATCGTGGTGGACGTGCCGTCGACGCTCACGATGCCGTTCGTTCCCGTCGACGCGGTTGACATCGCTGCCAGACCGAGCGTGCTCAGCGCGGTTCCGCCGGTCACCTGCAGCGACTGGGTGCTGCCCTGGTCGACCGTCGACAGCACCAGGTTGCCGCTGGCGTTGTAGCCCGCCTGCAAGGACGAGCTCAGGTTCACCGTGGTGCCGGTGGAGGTGTCGACGGCCGACGAGATGGCCGACTGCACTGCGCTCAACAGGCCCGATCCGGTGTACCCGCCGGTGGGGCTCGCCCCGAGGGTCAGCGTGTAGGCCGTGCCGTTCACCGACACGTTCACCGTGTCGTTCGTCGACCCGACGCTGATACCGGTCTGGCTCGACAGGGCGACCGTACCGGTGGTCTCGGCCGCCTGAGACGCCTGCGTCACTTTGACGGTGTGCTGCCCGAGGGTGAGGCCGCTGCTGGCCAGAGAGCCGAACCCGAGCTGGGCACCGCCCTGCGACAGCAGGTAGTCGGGCGACGAGGTCACCACGTCGGAGGTGGAAGCCACGCTGCCCGCGGACACCATCGACTCAGCCGAGGCGAGCTGCTGCACGACGAACTGGATGGAGCCGGTCGGGGTGCCCGACGTCGCCGACGCGGTGGCGACCGCCGAGTCCGACGAGGTCGCCTGGCGGGCCTGCCAGCCGCTCGACGTGGACAGCGCCTGGGCGGCGGTCTGGAGCGCCTGGAGATCCGTGTTGATCTGCTGGTAGTCGCCGACGTTGCTGTTGAGGGTGGACTGCTGGTTCTTCAGGTCGACGATCGGCTGCTCGTACTGGGCCAGCTCGGCCTGGATGATCGACTGGCTGTTGAAGTTCCCCACCAAGCTGTTGTCGATGATCGGCGGGGTCTGCAACCCGATGTTGTTGGTGGAGATGCTGGTCATCTGCCGTCGTCCTCGTCGTCGTCCTCGTCTGCCCTCCAGGCTGGACCGGCGAACCGCTCTGGGCCAGCGATCCGACCTGGACCGGCGAACCGGCCTGGGCCGCCAAACTGGACTGCCCGGCCGCCTCGGTGCCGTATCGGTCACGCCCGGCCGGCGACCAGCCCGGTGCCGCCGCACCGGACCGGCCGACCTGCCATGCCGACACCGCGACGTCCTCACCCCGGCGCCCGCTCGCCGTCAGGTGGTGACGCCGCCCTGTCAGCCGAGCAGTTTCAGGACGAGCGAGGGTGTCTGCTGTGCTTGGGACAGCATGGCGACACCGGACTGCATCAGGATCTGATCGGTGCTGAACTGCGTGGTCTCCTGGGCGAAGTTCACGTTCACCAGGCCGCTGTAGGCTGCCGTCAGGTTCTGCTGGCCGACGGTGAGGTTGGCCACCACCGCCTGCAGCTGGTTCTGGGTGGCACCGACACCGGCCTCGATGCCCGCCACCTTGTTGATG
>JAKAYQ010000097.1 GCA_021826725.1 Actinomycetes bacterium | reverse complement strand
CGCGACCTTGTCCTGCCGGGCGAGACCGTGGTCGAGCAGCACCCGGGCGATCCCGTTGGCCCGGCGGTCCGCCTGTCGGTGCGTGGTGGTGCGGCCTCCGTGGACGAGCATGCGCGCATCGGGGATCACGTCCGCCACGGCCTCGAAGATGTCGGCGAAATTCCACTCGGTCACGGCACGAGCCTACGCTGCCGGCATGGACCTTGCCCTTCCCGGGGACGACCACCCAGCGCGCGTCGCGTTGCGCAGCTGGCTGGCAGCGCACCCCGAGCCAACCGGTCGGGAACTGGCCGACGCGGGGTACGTCGCGCCGCACTGGCCCCGTCCGTGGGGGCTGGCGGCGTCACCCATCGAGCAGCTGGTGATCGACGACGAGCTGCGCCGCCAGGGGATCCGGCGGCCGTCCAACCAGATCGGCATCGGCTGGGCGGGCCCCACGCTGGTGCAGGCCGGCAGCCCGGAGCAGCAGGCTCGTTACCTGCCCTCGCTGCTCGCAGGCGAGGAGATCTGGTGCCAGCTCTTCAGCGAGCCGGGAGCAGGATCGGACCTTGCCGCGTTGACGACTCGCGCCGAACGGGACGGCGACGGTTGGGTGGTGACGGGGCAGAAGGTCTGGACCAGCCTCGCCCACCTCTCCCAGCAGGGCATCTTGTTGGCCCGGACCGATCCGGACGCGCCCTCCCAGCAAGGCATCTCCTACTTCGTCTGCCCGATGGACGCCCCTGGCGTGACGGTACGACCGATCGTCGACATGACCGGCAACCACAGCTTCAACGAGGTGTTCCTCGACCAGGTCCACCTCGGTCCTGAGCACCTCGTCGGTGCCGAGCATGGCGGGTGGGCCCTGGCCAAGGTCACGCTCGGCAACGAGCGGGTCAGCCTGTCGGGCGAGGGTGCCCTGTGGGGGATGGGACCGACGGCGAACGACCTGGTGGCAGCAGTGCGCGCCGTGGGACCCGTCCGTGACCGGCCGACCCGCCAGCGTCTGGCCGGGGTGTGGGCGGAGGGGGAGGTCCTGCGCATGCTCCGCCTGCGCACTGTCGGCGCAGCCATCGCCGGCCGTTCACCTGGGCCCGAGGCCTCGGTGCGCAAGGCGTTGGCCGACGAGCACGGCCAGCACGTGATGGAGCTGGCCAAGGACATCGCCGGTGCCCACGGCATGTTGCCGACGGCGGGGCCGCAGGGCGACGCAGCGTCCGAGCAGCCGTGGCCAGCGGACCTGTGGGCCATGGGGTTCCTCTTCGCTCCGGCGCTCACCATCGGCGGTGGCACCGCACAGGTCCAGCGGGACATCATCGGCGAGCGGGTCCTGGGGCTTCTGCGAGCGCCGCTGCGATGACGGCGCCGGCGGGCGCTCGGCGTGCTCATGTCCATTCGTTGACATCCCCCAGGGCGTCCCTTAGGATTCGCCCCGAGGGGGGAGATTTCAGGTTGGGCAGCGGTCGAGCCATGGAGGCTCGCTGCGTTCCTGCTGAGCGTGCCCGCGCAAGTGCAGCGGGGCTGTGTCGGGACCGACGGTACGTCACCTGATCGGCCTCGTGAGCAGGGAGCACGGGAAGGGGGCGATCACTGGGGGAGGTGTCGGCGCCAGTCGGTGGCGCCACGTGGGACGGATCGGCGACCCACGTGATCGTTGGCGCGTTCATCAGGTGCAGTGGTGGTGGCGACGAAAGTCGGTCGGCGGGTAGACCCGGATCGGTCGAGCGATCGGACCGGTCCAGCCGGCAACAGGCTCGCGACAATTCGGGAGGCAATGGTTTCGTGAAGGCGAACAAGCGACAAGTGAAAGACCGGCTCGGGCCGCTCGCAGCCACTGGAGCGCTGGTGGCCGGGGCTATCGGCGTGCTCGGGATGACGGCGGGGCCGGCGTCGGCGGCGACCACGCCCGACTGCTCGGGGCAGCTCTCGGGTTCGAACAACCTGTGCGTCGACGGGAGCGGTGGCACGCTGACCGTGACTCCGTCCGGCACGCTGGGTGCCGCTCCGATGGTGGTCCACGGTGTGGCGAACTCGTTCCTCGGTACGCTCTCGAGCAACGGGTCCACGTCCTTCCCCGCCGGCGGGACGAACTGGATCGGCGGGCTCTCCGGCACGCTCGCCGGTATCACGGCGCAGATCACGATCAGTAACGATGGCACCGCCACGGGCACCGCCAACGTTTCCACTGACCAGGTGAGCGTGAGCCTGGCTGGGAACCTGACCATCCACCTGGTCTCATCTCCGGGGCCCTGCACCTACACGCAGCCCTTCAGCGTGTCGGGGACCTTGTCGGCGCTGACCCAGAGCGGTTCCGTCTACAAGGCCACCGGCTCGGTGACGCAGCCGTCCGTCGCCATCGCCATCAACAACGGCTCGGCCACTGGTGGCGGGTGCGGGATCGAGAAGAGCGTCCTGACTGGTGCAACCCAGACCCTGACGCTGCCGATCACCGTGTACACCACGTTGTCGCCGTCCTCGATCTCGACGCCGCCGGCGAACAACGGCGGAGGGAGCTCCTCGTCGGGCACGGGCGCCAGCACGGGCACGGGCACGGGCACGGGCACCACCGGTGCTTCGGGCGCCACGAGCACGGTGCCGTCGGCCAACACCGGTGAGCCGTGGTCAGGATGGATCTGGTGGGCGGCCGTCGCCGCCATCGGCATGGCGGGGCTTGGACTGATGCTGGGCGTGGTCCGCCGCCGTGGGGTCCATCAGCGAGCGTAAGCAGCGCCGTTGGAGCGCTGCTCGATTGGGGCTTGGCGTGTCCCTGCTGCTGCTTGCGGCAGCAGGGACCGCCTATCCACTGTGGTGGCAGCATCGCCAGAGCAGCGTCGGTGCTGCGGAGGTCCACGCGCTGGAGCATGCCAGCGCACGTGATGCCACGGCTTCTCGTGCGCCTGGCGCAGGGTGCGCAGCGTCCCCCGGTCCGGGAGTGCTCAGGATCACAACGACCGGTGTGGTCGCGCCCGTGCTGCCCGGGGTGACGGACCAGGTCCTCAGCACCTCGGTCGGTCACGTGACGACGTCACCGTGGCCGGGCGGGCCAGGGATCGCCATCCTCGAGGCGCATGACGTCGGATACTTCGCCGACAACGGAGCGTTGAAGGCAGGCGATCGGTTCACCTATACGAGTGGATGTACGCGGCTCACGTTCCGGGTCACCGGGAAGACCGTCGAAAAGCCTGGTCAGAGCATCGTGGCGCCATCCAGCGGGCCGCACGTGGCCCTGATCTCCTGCTGGCCGACAGACGCACTGTGGTGGACGTCGCACCGGCTGGTGGTGCTGGCGTCACTCACCCAGCGTGGCACCGTCGGGGGCGCCAACGCGCATCACGCCGCCGTCCCCAGTGGGGGGTTCCCGCCGGTGGCAACCCTGCCAGCGGGGGTGCCGGGCGGCCAACCCAGCGTGTTCAGCTACGTGCGCGGTGGCACGCTCAAGCTGACCGGGTCGCCGTCGGCTGCCTTTACCAGTTCACCCCAGCCGCTGGCGTGGCTCGGCGCATCGCTCGGTGTCTTGGCGGCCTACCGGCAGGGGACCGAGCTCAACGCACTCTGGCTGTTCTCGCTTGTGAAGCGGCCACCGCCCGCAGGATGGGACTCCATGCCGCTCGGCTCGCTGTACGCGGCGGAGCACGTCACCGGCGACCGGGTGGACTCCGTCACGCTGCTGGCGCAGTTCGGTGCGCACACCGTCGACTCGATGACGATCGAACCGATCGGTGGGCACCTGTACGTCGTCGGCGGGGGGATCTGGCCGGCGCCCGCCTCGCCACCGGCATCCTGATCACCCACGTCCGTCGTCGGCGGGGGGATCTGGCCGGCGCCCACGGCGCCACCGGCATCCTGATCACCCAGGTCCACCCCTGAGCGCGCAACGAGGGATGCGGGCTGCCTGGCGTGCCCGATCCTTCACGCAGGTGCCTGCGCTGTCGCGCTGTGGCGCATGGCGGACTGCCTTTGCACGTCGCCGGCGGAAGCGATCGGTGCCCGCAGCGGCGAGACCTGCTCGAGGGTCGGGCCGCGTCGTCTGCGATGCGACTGGCGGGGGTGTTGCCATGCCGCGTCGTCTGTGGCGGGACCGGTGGACGAGGGGTCAGGCCCCGCGTGTCCGCGATGCGACTGGCGGGGGTGTTGCCATGCCGCGTCGTCTGTGGCGCCGCGTTGCCAGGGGCGGGGCCGGCGAAGGGGAAGTCAGGCCCCGTTGTCCAAGATGCGACTGACGGGAACAGGTGTTTCGTGATCGGCACCGGTGTCGGGAATGGGCGCCGGATGAAACGCACCAGGCCCTGGCGGCGTGTCTGCGCTCGAATTGCCCTCGACGGTTCGCGCTTCCTCCTCGATGTAGCGGGTGAGGCCACGCGACACCAGGTTCTTCCCGTTGCCCTCGGCCCAGACCAGGATGGGCGGCAAGATCACCAGGGCGCTGACCAGCGCGATGGCGACGTTCAGGCCGACGATGGTTCCGAAACCGCGCAGGAGCGGCCATGGCGACGACGCGATGACGCCGATGCCGGCCACAGCCGTCAGACCCGACACCATGAAGGCACGCCCCGTCCTGGCCGCGGTGGTGGCGACGGCGGCTTCGGGATCGAGGCCCCGGCCGCGTTCCTCCACGAACCGCAAGAGCATGAGGGAGGTGAATTCGGTACAGACGGCGACGACGAGGGGTCCCGAGACCGCGGTCATCGGGCTCAGCTGGAGCTGCAACGCCCATGCGAAGAGAGCGACCGATCCGACGGCGATGATGACGGGCACCAGCGACAGCAGGGAGCGGATGACGCTGCGGAGCCGGACCGCGAGGAAGACCCCGACGAAGATGATCGACAGGTACGTGAGCAGGGACCGGGACGCGGACAGGTTGTCGATCAGGCCGACGCCGACGACGGCGATGCCGCCCGGTGCCACGGTGATCCCGGCCGGGGGGTGGAGGTCGCGGATGTAGCGCACGACCGGTGCAAGCTGCCCGAGGGTGGAGGTCTTGGCCTCGAACAGGATGCCGAGCGCATGGCCGTTGTCGGCAACCAGCGTGTTCTGGATGTCGGGTGGGGCGAGCTTGTACAGCGCCTCGACTTGTGCGCCGGTCGGTGGAACCACTGAGGTGTGTGGCGGCGCTGGGACCTGGTATGCGATGTTCACGATGCCGGTGCCGCTGTACAGCTCGCTCGGGAATTTGTCGAACAGGTTGGTCGACAGGTTCGTGACGTAGGCGGCTGTTTCGTTGCTGAACGGGTGCGTCGTCCGCACCATCACCTGGAAGTAGTTGTCGGTGCCGACCCCCCGGCGCACCTGGTGGACCTGGTGGACGGCGGGAGCGCTGGGGTCGATCCACTGGATGGGGTCCGTCTGCATCTTCAGGTGGCCTTCGACAGCGACGCCGGCCACCAGGATGACCGAGCTGGCGAGGACGAAGGGCAGCGCGGTCTTGACCGGCAGGCTGCCGAGCCACACCGTCAGGCGTGACAGGACACCCTTGGAGAAGTCCTTGCCGGTCGTGGGTGACTTGTACTCACGGATGCCCAGGAACGACAGGGACCCGAAGATGCTGAAGACGCAGACGGCAATGATGCCGATGACGAGGAGCCAACCGAACTGGCGGATCATCGGCACCTTGGCGAACGTGAGTGCCAAGAAGGCGAACACGGCGTCGAACGTCACGACCAGCAGCGCCGGTCCCAGGTTGCGCGCCGTGACCTGGATCGGGTGCTTGGCCCGAGCCAGGACGACTTCTTCCTCCACCCGCGAGTGCATCTGGATGGCGTAGTCCATGCCCACGCCGAGCAGCACCGGCAGGCTGGCGATGCTTCCGAGGGTGAGCGGGATGTGGAAGTACCCGGTGAGCCCGAAGGCCCACACCAGCCCGACGCTGACGATGGCGAACGGCAGCAGGCGCCAGCGGACCGTGAACAGCAGGACGAGGATGAGGGCCATCACGATGGCGGCGGTGGCCCCCAGGGTGATGAAGCCACTGGTCAGGTAGTTGTTGATCGTCCGCAGCAGCTGGGGCACGCCGGTGACGAGGGTGGTGGCGTTGTCGAAGTGGGTTCCGTAGACGATGTGCTCCACCGTTGCCGCCGCCGCCGATTCCTGGGCGATCGTCTGGTGCCCCCGGAGGAAGATGGCCATGGCGGCATGGCCGTTGTTGGGGAAGAGGCTGGAGCTGGCCGAGCGCATCGTGCCGTTGGGGTTGTGGAGCAGGACGTTCACCCAGGCCGGATTGGTGATGGATCGCTGGGCCGGCGGGACCTGGACCAGCTGGCCCAGCGACGCGGCGATGAAGTTGTCCCGGAGCGTTTGCGACTTCGGGGAGGGATCGCGGGTGGCTGCCGACGCCATGAGCTGGGAGCCGAAGGTGCGAGTGGGGTCGACACTGCCGGGCGGCTCTCCCAAGATGCGGTTGGTGAGGACCAGCGAGTCGAGCGGCGTTATGACCGTGAAGACGGACGGGTCCTTCTTCAGCTTCGCCTGCATGTTCAGGAACGTGAAGATGTTCCGGGGCGTGAACAGGTCGTTGACCGTTGTGCCCTTCTTCATCGTGAACATGGTGATGATGAGGTCGCCACCGAACAGCTTTTCGTACTGGTGGTTCTCGATCTGGGCAAGGTCGTTGCCGTTGAGGTAGCTCGCATTGCTGGTGCGGAATTTGAGCGTGGTGATGCCGAAGCCCAAGGCGATCGTCAGGATGAGCCCGACGAGCCCGACC
The DNA here is from genome assembly GCA_021826725.1 of Actinomycetes bacterium. Classification (GTDB taxonomy): domain Bacteria; phylum Actinomycetota; class Acidimicrobiia; order Acidimicrobiales; family UBA8190; genus JAJZYI01. The sequence continues at coordinate 4,595 of JAKAYQ010000097.1, read as the reverse complement.
GTCCCTGCTCGTCGCCCCAGGTTGAGTCCCAACCACGACCACGCGTTGCGGTATTTCATGAACGGCTCCCCATGCCCTGCGCTCCGATCGGTTCGACGGGCACGCTGTCACGTGCGCCCGCCGTCCTCGACGGGCTGCGCTCCCCGTAGGTCCCCCATTGGTTGCTCCCGTGCGGCTGCTCTCGCATCAGGCGGTCCGATCCAGTGCCGGCCTGCCCACGCTCGGTGCCCGCGGCCACATCCGCGCGCGATCAGTGGAATCGCCGGCAGGATGACGCCGAACGCACAGCCGACCCCCTGCAGGCGGCATTATCGCAGACGCGGCCGGTGCCTGCAATGAAGGCGCGCTGGCTCGTCTGAGGGGGTGCGCCGCACCGGTAGGATCGTGCCGATGGACGCGTCGCAGCCCCCCGCGACGGGTCGCACGGCCGGAGGATCGTTCGGTCCCAACGCCTGGCTCGTCGATGACATGTATGAGCAGTACAGGACCGACCCGGCGTCGGTGAGCGAGAGTTGGCGCGAGTTCTTCGCCGACTACGTTCCCGCCGGCGCCCCGCCGTCACCCAGCGCTGCCCCGACCCCCGCAGGACAGGGTGCCGGTGTCCCAGGCGACGGCACGGGCGCGGCGGGACCCGCCGTCATGGCCACCCGTGGTGCGACGGGCGTCGGTCCTGGGGTGAAGGTGCCTGCCGGCCCGACGGTTGGTCCGGCAGCTGCCGGGGCGGGCCATGTCGGGGCCGGCACGGCGGAGGCCGACCTGCTGCGCGGAGCGGCGGCCCGGATCGTCACCAACATGGAGGCCTCGCTCGGGGTTCCCACCGCCACCAGCGTGCGCACCGTCCCGGCCAAGCTGCTGCAGGTGAACCGGAGCCGGCTGAACCAGCACCTGGCCCGGGCCATGGGCACCAAGGTGAGCTTTACTCACCTCATCGGCTTCGCCATCGTGCGGGCCCTGACCGCAGTCCCGGCGCTCAATGCCACCTTCGTGGCCGATGCGGATGGCAAGGGCCATCCCGGTGTGGTTCGCCACCAGCACGTCGGGCTGGGGCTGGCCGTCGACGTGGCGAAGGGGGACGGCACCCGGACGCTCATGGTGCCGGTGATCCGCGACGCCGACACGCTCGACTTCCGCTCGTTCGTCGTTGCGTACGAGGACCTGGTGCGCAAGGTGCACTCCGGCAAGCTGTCGCCCGACGACTTCGCGGGGGCGACGGTGAGCCTGACGAACCCCGGGACCCTCGGGACGGTCCAGTCGGTTCCGCGGCTGATGCCGGGGCAGGGGGCGATCATCGGGGTGGGCTCCATCGACTTCCCGGCCGAGTTCCAGGGCACGGACCGCCGTAGCCTGGCCGAGCTCGGCGTAGGACCGGTGGTGACCGTCACGTCGACCTACGACCACCGGATCGTGCAGGGCGCCGAGTCCGGCCTGTTCCTGAAGCACGTCGCCGAGTGCCTGACCGGCCGGCATGGGTTCTTCGAGCAGGTGTTCGCGGCGATGGACGTGCCTGTCGAGCCTGAGCCCTGGCATCCCGACACCAACCCTGCCGACGACAGCGGCCACCGGCGGATGGTGAAGCAGGTCCATGTCCAGAGCCTCATCAACATGTACCGGGTCCGCGGCCACCTGATCGCCGACCTCGACCCGCTGGCCGCGGCGCCACCAGAGCTGCACCCTGAGCTCGATCCCGCCACCTATGGCCTGACCGTGTGGGACTTGGACCGGGAGTGGGTCGTCGACGGTCTGTCCGGACAGTCGACCATGGCGCTTGGCGACGCGCTCGACGTGCTTCGCGACGCCTACTGCCGCACGCTGGGCATCGAGTACATGCACATCCAGGATCCTGGTCAGAAGCGCTGGATACAGGAGCACGTGGAGGGGGTGCCGCTCGGCTTGCCGCCTGAGGAGCAGCGCCACGTCCTCGACCGCCTGAACGCGGCGGAGGCGTTCGAACGGTTCCTCCACACCCGGTACGTCGGGCAGAAGCGGTTCGGGTTGGAAGGTGCCGAGTCGACCATCGTCGTCCTCGATGCAATCTTGGAGGAGGCCGTCCGTTCGGGCACCACATCGGCCGTGCTGGGCATGGCCCATCGGGGCCGGCTGAACGTGTTGGCGAACATCGTGGGGAAGTCCTACGGGGAGATCTTCCGGGAGTTCGAGGGCGACCTCGACCCCGACAGCGTGCAGGGATCGGGGGACGTCAAGTACCACAAGGGAGCGACGGGGACCTTCGTGGCAGGCGACGGCCGGTCGTTGGAGTTGGCCATGGCCTCCAACCCGTCCCATCTGGAGGCCGTCGACCCGGTGGTGGAGGGCATGGCCCGAGCCCGCCAGGACCACATCCGGCGCCAGGTGGAAGGCGAGCATGGCCAGGCATATCCCGTCCTGTCACTGCTGGTGCACGGCGACGCCGCCTTTGCCGGCCAGGGTGTGGTGGCGGAGACGCTGGAGCTGTCGCAGCTGGCCGGTTACCGCACCGGAGGCTCGGTTCACATCGTGATCAACAACCAGCTCGGGTTCACCACGGCGCCCGAGTCGGCTCGGTCGTCGGTGTACTCGACCGATGTAGCGAAGATGGTGCAGGCGCCGATCTTTCACGTGAACGGGGACGATCCCGAGGCGTGCGTGCGCGCGGCCAGGCTTGCCTTCGGCTTCCGCCAGGCCTTCCACAAAGACGTCGTGATCGACGTGGTGTGCTACCGCCGCCACGGCCACAACGAGGGTGACGATCCGAGCTATACCCAGCCACGGATGTACGCGATCATCGACGCCAAGCGTTCGGTGCGCAAGCTCTACACGGAAATACTGGTGCGCCGAGGCGACATCACCATCGAGGAGGCCGAGCAGGCGCTCGATGACTTCCAAGCCAAGCTGCAGCGGGCCCTCGACGAAACGCGGCAGTCCCATCCACCCGAGGTGACGAGCTTGGCGGCCCCGGTTCTGGTGGCGACCGTCGCCGCCTCGTCGACCGGTGTCGATCCAGAGCTCCTCGATCGCATGGTGCCGGCCGTCACCGCCGTCCCCGACGGGTTCACCGTCCACCCCAAGCTCGTGCGGCAATTCGAGCAGCGAGCGAAGATGGTGGCCGGCGGCGAGGTGGACTGGGCCTTGGGCGAGGCACTGGCGCTGGGCAGCTTGGTCCTCGAAGGCACCGACGTCCGGCTGTCGGGGCAGGACACCCGCCGGGGAACGTTCAGCCAGCGGCACGCCGTCCTCGTCGACCACCAGACGGGCGACGAGTGGATCCCGCTCGGCCACGTGCACGAGACACTACGGGGCGCGGCACGACCGGGATCCTTCGGGATCTACGACTCGCTGCTGTCGGAGTACGCGGCGCTCGGGTTCGAGTACGGCTACACCGTGGAGGCGCCTGGTGCCCTGGTGGCATGGGAGGCGCAGTTCGGGGACTTCGGGAACGGTGCCCAGATCATCATCGACAACTTCCTCGTTGCTGCCGAGGACAAGTGGGGCCAGCGGTCCGGGCTCGTGCTGCTGCTACCCCACGGGTACGAGGGCCAGGGCCCGGAGCACTCCTCTGCTCGGATCGAGCGCTACCTGACATTGTGCGCCCGGGGCAACATCCGGGTCGTGCAGCCGACCACTGCGGCCCAGTACTTCCACCTGCTTCGGTCCCAGGTCCGCATGTCGCCGCAGCGGCCCCTGGTGGTGTTCACGCCCAAGTCGCTGTTGCGGGCCCGACAGGCCCGCTCGCCGATGACCCAACTGGCCGGCGGGGCGTTCGGCGAAGTTGTTGACGACCCGGCGACCAGCGGGCAGCTCGGTGCCGCAGCAGCGCAGGCGGTGGAGCCGAGCCGGGTGCACCGCGTGGTGTTGTGCTCGGGCAAGGGCGCATTCGAGGTGATGGCCCGGCGTGATCGCCTGCGTGACGGTGCCGAGGACCTGCCCCAGCCGGGCATCGACCCTGCGGCGGTCGCCGTGGTGCGCGTGGAGCAGCTATACCCGTGGCCCGATGCAGCGCTCGCCGACGTCCTGCAGCGATACCCAGCGGCTCGCGAGGTCATCTGGTGGCAGGAGGAGCCCGAGAACATGGGTGCTTGGGGCTTCGCCCACGGGCGTCTGCACCGGCTGCTGCGGGACCGGTACCGGCTTGTGCACGTCAGCCGAATGGAGTCGGCCAGCCCGGCTTCCGGATCCGCTGCGCTGCACCATCTGGAGTCCGAGGATCTGCTGGCCCGAGTGTTCGCGGCCCTACCACCCGCCTGAACACCGGATCACCTTCATGTCGGGCCGTCGGCACAGCTGAGCCCCGAACCCGACTTGGGCCGCTGTGTCAACGGTCCAAGTCGCCTAGCCCGCGGTGGGGGTGGCATCCTCCGTGCCCTGGGTCTTCGAGGCTTGGGCGTTGGCGGCGGCGGCCGGGGCCTTCTTGGTGGTGGCAGTGGCCTTCTTCGTGCCCGGGGCCTTCGCTGCAGCCGTGGTGGCGGTAGCGGTCTTGCTGGTGCCCTGGGCGTTCGTGCCCTGGGCCTTGGTGGCAGTGGCCTTCTTCGTGCCCGGGGCCTTCGCTGCCGCCGTGGTGGCGGTAGCGGTCTTGCTGGTGCCCTGGGCTTTCGTGCCCTGGGCCTTGGTGGCAGTGGCCT
>JAKAYQ010000096.1 GCA_021826725.1 Actinomycetes bacterium | reverse complement strand
GCCGTCGCCGGCGACCAGCCAGTAGCCGGCGCCGTCGGGGGTGGCGGCCATCCCGACGATCGGCTGGTTCAGGTGCACAGCCCCGGTGGAGCCGAAGAATTGTGCGTCACCGAAAGCGAAGATGCCGCCGTCGCCGGCGACCAGCCAGTAGCCGGCGCCGTCGGGGGTGGCGGCCATCCCGACGATCGGCTGGTTCAGCGCGATGGTGGCGGTCGAGCCCAGGAACGGGGCGTCGAAGCCGGACACGGCCCCGCTGGCGGCGACCAGCCAGTACCCGCCGGTGGCGAGGTCGGCAGCGATCCCCACGACGGGACCGGCCATCGCCGAACCCGCTTCCGACCCGTGGGAGACGGCATCGCCGAGCGGAACGACGGTCCCGTTCGCCTCGGCCACCCAAGCGCCATGGCCGTCCGCAGTGGCAGCAATTCCCACCACTGCAGACGTGGGCGGCGGAACGGTGCCGGCCAGAGCGCCGCCGAACCCGACGAGGGCGCCCGCTGCGGTGAGCACGCTGTAGCTCTCGCTGGAAACCGACGGCGTGGGTGGCGGCTGCGGAGCCGTCGGTGGCGTCTGGACCGGCACGCCACCAGGAGTGCTCGCCGCGGCGACACCACCCCACGGAGCACCGATGGCGGCGGCGGTGGCGACACTTGCGAGTGCAGTGCACGAGAGCATCCTCTGGACGAACCGCCCGCGTCTGCCAGACCCTCGCGCCGCCGGGAACCGTGAGGGCGCCGTGACAGGGGGACTGGATTGGGGGATGTTCCGCACAGCAGGCACATTGGGCTTCTCGGCACCACTGGTGCCGTGCTTGAGCGGCTGGCAGTCCTGTGGCCTGGCGCGGCGCTTCGGGTACCGGCTGCAGGCGATCGGGCGTCGGCCATCCGATACCGGGCGATGGCCATCCGATGGCGGGCGATGGCCATCCGATGGCGGTCGAAGGCACCGGGGCATCGAGACGGATGTCGGGCGTCGGGGACCTGAGCACCGACCAGCTCCCTGTGATGAAGAGCTTCGCCAGGGGTGGTTGGTGATCACCCTCCCAGAGGGGGTCACGATGACCCGAAGCGGGCGGTTCACCACGATCCCGCAGCGGACCGCCCAGGACCCCCGCTGCCGGAAATCTTCAGCTTGGGTGACCGTCGGCCCCGCACGGGGTCAGCACGGGGTCGGTCCGCTTGCCCACCCTCGACAAGCATGCGGCTGTCACATCTGGGCCTGCTGTGCCCGCCACGAGATTGGTGACTCTCGAGTCGGCGCTGGAGGCCCTGCCAGCACACGGCCCGGCCTGAGCGCGGTGGAGCCGCACGCTGGCTACCGCCCAGGTGACCGCGCGTCGCCCTCGGCCCCCTGGTCGCCGAGGGAGAGGTAGCTCTCGTCCTCTTGGGCCGTGTGCAGCCGGAGGATGGCATAGAGGCCGTAGAGCAGCCGGCGCAGCTCGATGACGTCCTCCTCGTCACAGCCCTCGGCCCCCACTTCGTCCAGCAGCTGGCCCAGGCGCCGCACCTGGTGGGCTATCTCCGTGTGCTCACGGCTCATCGGGCCCGTCGGGTTAGCGCCGCCGATCGCCCTATCCAGCGCCGGATAGAGCTCGCGATCCTCCGCCTCCTCATGCGGGACGACCTCGTCCACCAGCATCCGGTGCACCTGGAGCACCTGCGCCAGCGCAGTGGCGCTCTCGACCGTCCCGAGCTCGTCGGCGACCATCCGAATGCGCTCGGTCGCCATCCGGATGGCTGCGTGCTCGTCGTTGAACCGGCGGGCCAGGCCCAACGCCTCGGTGTCGAGGGACCCGGCCTCGGGGGCCGCCCGCAGCGCACGAAGAGCGTTGAGGATGGCGGCCACGTCGATCCCCTCCTGCAGGAGGGCTCCCCACACCGCCGGCAGCCGACCCAAGGCGGCAGCGGTCATGGCAGCCAGGGACATAGCCATGCCTGCGACCACGCTCTGGACGGCGATGCGCCTGGTCCGTACCGCGATCGAGCGCACGTGGCCGAGCCGGTCGAGCCGGTCGACCATGAGCACCATGTCGGCCGCCTCCGACGAGACGGTGGCGCCGCGCGCGCCCATCGCCACACCGACGTCGGCCAGCGCCAGTGCCGGCGCGTCGTTGATGCCGTCGCCGACCATGACGGTCGGCGCTCGACGGCGCTCCTTGCGCACCACGTCGAGCTTCTCTGCCGGCGAACGCTCGGCCACGACCTCGTCCACCCCGATCACGCCCCCCACCGTCGCTGCAACTTCGTGGCGGTCGCCTGTGACCATCACGATCCGGTCGACGCCAGCCTTGCGCAGGGAGCGCACCGTCCGGGCGGCGTCGGCCCTGATCGGGTCCTCGAGGACGAGCACGCCGGCCGGCTCCCCGTCGACGGACACGAAGACGGTCAGTGTGCCGTCGAGCCGGGCCTGGCGACGTGCCAACTTGGCCCACGGCGGGTTGCCGACGACCCCCGCCCACGCCGCCTTGCCGACGGCCACCGCGTGGCCGTCAACATGGCCCCGGATCCCCTGGCCCGCAACCTCCTCGACGGCTTCAGGCAGGGGCAGCGGCAGCCCGCGCGCCTCGGCCGCCTTCACCACCGCGTTCGCCAGGACATGCGGCGACAGTTGATCGAGGGACGCCGCCAGGCCCAGTACCTCATCGGCGCGGCGGCTCCCCGCCACCACCACTGTTCCCAGCTCGGGCCGGCCGGCGGTGAGCGTGCCCGTCTTGTCGAACAACACGGTGGTGCACGACGCCAGCCGCTCGAGGACGCCACCGCCCTTCACGACCACACCACGGCGAGCGGCCTGCGACAGCCCCCCGACGAGGGCGACCGGCGCCGCCAGAATGAGCGGGCACGGGGTGGCAACCACGAGGACGGCAACGGCCCGAGTCGCGCCCCCGGCTGCCCAGGCGGTCCCAGCTCCGGCAAGGGTGAGCCCCAGGAACCACAGCGCGTAGCGATCGGCGAGCCGGACGAACGGCGGCTGCGCCGACTCGGCCTGGCGGACCAGGCGCACGATGCCCGAGTAGGTGCTGTCGGCCGCTGTCGCCGTCGCCCTCACGTCGAAGGGCGCCCCGGCGTTGGCGACCCCGCTGCGCACGCCTTCTCGCGCCGCGCGCTCGACCGGGAGCGACTCCCCGGTCATGGCCGACTCGTCGAGGACGGCCGCCGAAACCAGGTTGCCGTCGACCGGGACGAGCTCGCCCGACCCCACCATGAGGCGGTCGCCCGGCGCCACCTCGCTCAAAGGAACCGTCTCGAGCCCCGTCGTCGTGTACCGATGGGCGGTCTTCGGCGCCCGCTCGAGGAGCGCCTGGAGGTCGCGCCGGGCACGGCCCGCCGCCCATGACTCCAGCGCCCGGCCGGTCACGAGCATGGTGGCGACGAGAGTGGCTGCCAGATGCTCACCGGTCGTCAGGACACCGACCAAGGCCAACAAGGCGATGACGTCCACCCCGATCCGCGACCGCCGGAGGCTGTCGACCACGGTCCACAGCGAGTACGCAGCGCCGAGCGCCCCAATCGCGTCCCACGCGACATCACCCTGGTCCGGCAACCCTGCCAGGTGCAGTGCCCCTCCGAGCGTGAGGCCGGCCAACGCGGCCGCCAGCAGCGCGGTCGGGAGCTGGTCGCGTCCCTGCCGGCCGCGCTTCGCCATCGAAGGAGCGCCCATCCGTCCATCGTCGGCCGTCCGTCTCGCTTCGGCCAGAGTCCAACGTCCACCTTGCGCGCCGCCGGGAGCGGGTGCAGATGTGGTCGCCAGGCCGAGCGGGAACTGTCCGCTTGGCCCTATCGGGCTGCTCGCCGGCCACCCTGCCCTGTTCGGGGAGAGCAACGTCAGCGGTACCTATGGAGCGATGTCACCGGTTCCCATCTCACTTCAGTGAACCGACGCCCCCTGGCCGCTGCGGGTCCCGGGCCAGCGGCCGGACCGAGGAGGCGGGCCGGTTGGCGACAGCGCCGAGGAGCACGGGAGTGGCGGCCGCCACCACCAGGGCCGCCCATTCGATCGCCGCCAACGGGGGCAGGGCCAGGGCAAAGATCTGCCGGGACCACGGCACCACGCTCACCAGGGCACCGCTGCCCGCCAGTGCGGCGACCAGCAGCAGGCGGAGCGGACGGAGCGGGCGGGCGATCAGCGCCAGCACGACGAGACCGAGCACCAGTAGTGCCCAAGTGGCCACCGTGCGCGCCTGGGCCATCGTTGCGCCGCCCAGGTAGCGCGCCACGAAGAACGTGCTCAGGGTTGCGGCCCCGGCCACCAGGCCCGATGGCACCGCGAAGCGAAGCACCCGGTTCAGGTATCGCGGCCGCGCCCGGGGCGCGCCGGGCGCCAGGGCGAGGAAGAAGCCGGGGATGCCGATCGTGAGCGAGCTCACGACGGTCAGGTGTCGTGGATAGAAGGGGTAGGGAAGGCCTGACAGCCCGATGGCGATCGCCAGGAGGGCAGCGTAGACGGTCTTGGTCACGAAGAGCTTGGCCACGCGCTGGACGTTGGCGATGACCCGGCGCCCCTCGCCGAGGATCCAGGGCACCACCCCGAAGTCGCTGTCCAAGAGCACCAGCCGACCGACCGACCGGGTTGCCGGGCTTCCGGACCCCATCGCCATGCCGATGTCGGCGGCCTTGAGGGCGGGGATGTCGTTGACGCCGTCGCCCGTCATCGCCACCACGTGGCCGCGTGCCTGGAGTGCCAACACGGCGTCGCGCTTTTGGTGTGGCTGCACCCGGCCGAAGACCGACGATCGCTCCAGCGCTGTGGCGAGAGCATCGAGGTCGGACGGCAGCGTGCGGGCGTCGACCGGGTCCTCCGACTGTGGAACCCCGACCCGTGCAGCGACCGCGGCCACGGTGGCCGGGCTGTCGCCGGACAGCACCTTCACCGCTACGCCCTGCCGCTGGAGGTAGTCGACGGTGCGGGCGGCCGCGGGTCGCAACCGCTCCTCGAGCACCACCAGGCCGGAGGCGACGAGCCCGAATGGGAGGTCCTCGCCGACAAGCGGTGTGGTCGTGCGGGCCAGGATGAGCACGCGCCGGCCGGTGTCGGCGTGAGCGGCGATCCGGCTGGCAACATCCGGCGGCAACGAGGGGAAGACCACTTCAGGCGCTCCGAGCACCCAGGTTCCCCGGTCCCTCAGCTCAATGGCACTCCACTTCCGGGCCGACGAGAAGGGCACCGAGCGCCCCGGGGTCCAGCCGTCGGGGGCAGGGAGGACCCGGGCGGCCAGCATGGTCGAGTTGGGGGCGGGATCAGTCCAGGCCATGGCACCCAGGGCCTCGGTGGCCGCGACATCTGGCGCGCCCTGGACGAGCTTCAGCGGCTCGACGGCCAGCAGTTGCATGCCGGGTTCGGTGAGCGTGCCGGTCTTGTCGATGCACAAGACATCCACCCGGGCGAGCCCCTCGATGGCCGCCAGCTCTTGGACGAGGACCCGCCGCCTGGCCAGCCGGGTGGCGCCGACGGCAAAGGCGATCGAGGTGAGGAGCACCAGGCCTTCGGGGACCATAGCGCCGACCCCCGCCACGCTGCCGCGGACCGCCTCGTTCACCGGTAGGCCCGACCGGACAGCCTGACTGGTCACGAGCAGCAGGCCAGCGGGAACCATCACCCAGATGACCAGTTGGAGCAGCCGATTGTTGCCCTGTACGAGCTCGGACCGCACCAGGCTGGATCGCCGGCCTTCGCGCTGGATCCGCTGGGCCGTCGCCTCGTCGCCGACCCGGTTGACCCGCATCGTGCCGCTCCCCGCTACCACCACGCTGCCGGACCACACCGCATCGCCTGGAGCCTTGGGGACGGCGAGGGACTCTCCGGAGAGGAGCGACTCGTCCAGCTCGAGGCCGACAGCCTCGACCAGCACGCCGTCGGCGATCACCTGGTCGCCGGCTCGGACCTCGAGGACGTCGTCGATGACCACTGCATCCACGGCGACGTCCCGCAGGGTCCCATCGCGACGGGCGTGGGCGGACGGGGCGTTGAGGACGACGAGGCGGTCGAGGAGGCGCTTGGCCCGAACCTCCTCGACGAGCCCAATAGCCGTGTTGAGGGCGAGCACGATCCCAAACAGCGCGTCTTGGATCGGGCCGACCACCAGCACCACCACGAAAAGTGCACCCAAGATGGCGTTGAACCGGGTGAGCACGTTGGCCCGGACGATCTGGCCCAGCGTGCGTCCCTCTGCGCTGCTGACGGCGTTGACCCTCCCCGCGGCCACACGCGCCGCAACCTCGGCTGCCGTAAGGCCATCTTCGCCGTGCCCTTCCTGTTCGGCCGCCGCGGTGGCGGGAGCCCTGCCGCCGGCCTCAGGGGTGCTCATCTCCCCATGGTGGGCCCGGCGCGACGATCGCTCCAGGGCCGGTCGTCCTGAAACGGCACGGTGGCTGGCCGCATTGCATGCCCGATCCCGGGAGAAGTGACAAGCGGCTCCGGGGGTTCGGCGCATGCCGGCTCGATGATGGACGGGCGCACCGGTGAGGAGGCGGTCCCCCCGGAGCAAGGGAGATCCAGCACCCGGCTGGGTGGACGGGGGTCGTTCGGCCCTAGCTGGCTTTCACCAACCCAACCATGATCTATGTGAAGCGCGCGCTGTCGGAGGCGACGTCTTGGACCAGTCGAGGAAAGACGAGACGACCAGCACATCGGCGCGTGGCATCCGCACGGAGGACCAATCCGGCAGTGTCCCGCCTTCACCCGGCTCCGGCGGTCATGGGCAAGCAGGGGTTCCGGCTCCCACGTCGCCGAAGGATCGGAGGTCGAGGGCCGTCACTGGGCTCGTGGTCGCATCCATCCTCGCCGCCTGCGGGATCGGGGTGGGGATCGGGTACGCCGTCCACGGCACGTCCACCACGCTCAGCACGCCTCCGAGGAACCCCGCGGCGACCGGCGGATCGCCGAGCGGCGGGGGCGCGACGAGCGTGCCCGCCATCGCAGCCGAGATCGCACCCGAGCTGGTCAACATCAACACGACGTTCGCCTACGAGACGGCGCAGGGTGCCGGAACGGGGATGGTGGTGACCTCCTCGGGCCGGGTCATCACCAACAACCACGTCATTGATGGGGCGACGACGATCACGGCCACCGATCTCGGCAACGGCAAGACGTACGACGCGTCAGTGGTGGGCTACGACGCTGCAGACGACGTCGCCGTGCTGCAGCTCAACGGGGCCACGGGGCTGCCGACGGTCACGTTTGCCGGATCGAGCGCCCGGCTCGGGGACACCGTTGTGGCCATCGGCAACGCGGGGGGCAGGGGTACCCCGACCGCCGCAGCAGGGGTGGTGACCGGTCTGAACCAGACCATCACAGCCCAATCGGAGCTTTCGGGCACCACCGAGCATCTGATTGGCCTGATCGAGACCAACGCCGCCATCGAGGCGGGCCAGTCCGGCGGGCCCTTGGTGAACGGCAATGCTCGCGTTGTCGGAATGGTCACGGCCGGCTCGTCCAACTTCACGTTCAGCCAGAGCAGCAGCCGAGGCTACGCCGTCCCCGCCACGACGTTTCGGCCCGTCGTCAGCGACATCGTGAACGGCAACGAGTCGATCAACGTTCACATCGGCCCGACGGCGTTCCTGGGCGTCAGGGTGACGTCGGTCCAGCAGCCAGGAGCCCTCGTCGTCCAGGTCGTGGCCGCTTCCCCAGCAGCGCTGGCGGGGGTCTTGCCCGGGGACCGCATCGTCGGCATCGCGGGACAGACGGTTCGCTCTCCCGAGACGCTCGCGAGCGTGCTTGCCACCTACCATCCCGGTGCTCAGATCCAAGTCCGTCTTGTCAACCAATCTGGCGTTCAGCGCACGGCTACAGCCACGTTGGTCAGTGGGCCACCAGCCTGATCGTCGCCGCCGGCCGGGAGGGTGACCTCGTCCCGCGGTCGGAGCGCTTGCCAGCGCATCACACCCAGAAGGTGACGGGATGCTCGCGACTTGTGGGTGCAGAGAACCCGTCCGGCCAATTCAGGGTGGCCGGACGGTACTCGTGGATGAGCCCAGCTGCCCAGATGATCGGTCCTCTCCAGCTGAGCACAGCGGGCCGTGTGCGCACAGCGTGTGTGGCGTGAACCTGGGTCCGGCCGCCCGTCAACCGGTCGGCGCGGGGAGCTCTGCTGCCACCGATCGGGTCGACCGCACCGGGTGTGCGCCGTCCGCGGTGGTCCGCGCGCCGCCCGGTATCCGATGATCGGCGCGTCGCACCCCAGTGGAGACGGAGCGGATGGCCTGGCGGGACGGGTCGAGGTCGTGCAACCGGGGAATGGGCCTGGTGTGGTCGCGAATAGCCCGCTCGTACACGGCAACGTGCTGCGCTACCACGCGTGCCATCGAGAAATGCGCCTCGACTCTCGCTCGACACGCGGTCCGGTCGATCTCGGAGACGCGGCCGAGCGCATCGACGAGGCCAGGCCCGTCGGCGCGGACGAACCCCACTACACCATCCTCGACGATCTCGGGTGCGGCGCCGAACGGCGTCGTGACGACCGGTGTGCCGCAGGCCAGTGCCTCGATCATGACCATGCCGAACGGCTCCGGCCACGCAATCGGGTTGAGCAGGCAGTCGGCTTCGGCCAGCAGGTGGAGCTTGTCGTCACGGTCGAGCTCGCCGAGGTAGGTCACGTCGCCGCCGAGCAGTGGGCGCACCTTCGCGTCGAAGTAGGCGCGCTCGTCCGGTTCACGCATCTTCGCCGCGATCCGAAGCGGCACACCGGCGCGGCGGGCGATCTCGGCGGCCACGTGCGGGGCCTTCCCGGGGTGCATCCGGCCGAGAAAGGCGGCGTAACCGCCGCCGCCCGCGCCTGTGGGATAGTCGGCCAGATCTACGCCGTGGTGGATCACCGCCGATATCGGAACACCGCCAGCGGTGGACGCGTGGTGCTGCGAGATGGCGATGAGCGGCACCCGGGCTGCCACCACGCGGTAGAGGTCGACAAGCTCGGTGTTGAAGGGGCCATGGTTCGTCGTGACGACGGGCAGGCGCGGGAACGCTGCGGCGTAGAGCGGGCCGACGAGGGTGTGGTCGTGCACGACATCTGCGCCGTGTGCGGCGTCGTAGGCGTGGATGACATGGCGGATCTCGTCCACGCTGCTGCCGGCCCCCACCCCGACCGCACGCTCGAAGATCGACGACCTGGGCACCGGGCAGGTGCTGTCACCGGTGGTGCAGAGCAACACGTCATGCCCAGCGGCTTTCAGGCCGCGAGCAAGGGTGTCGAGGACATTCTCCGTCCCGCCGTACGCGGGCGGAGGGACCGGGAGCCACGGGGGAGCCACGATGGCGATGCGCATCCGACGCCGCGGGTCAGCGCGCCGGGCGCGAGTGCAACGGGGCGGGCAAAGCCAGGAACGCGCACCATGTGCGGCATTCCGGGGGGACGGGTCCCATGGGGACCAACCGATCTTCCCCCGGACCAGCGGAGGCGCAGCGGCTCTCGATGAGCCAAACCCATGCTACCACCTGGCCCGTCGAGAGCCTTGCGCTGCATTGGCTGCGACCGGCGGCGGTCAGAGGCCGGCGATGCCCCAGACAGGGCTTGTTGCGCCGAGGATCGGCCACAGCGGGGGTGCACCACCGAAGGCCTCGACCCGTCCATCGAGGCTGACGGTCCAGTAGCCCCCACCTGGCGCAGCTGCGATCGAGGTGACAAGCCCGGCGCCGTGGTACTGGTCCGGCGCACCGGCATACCGGGCATCGCCGAAGGCGTAGACGCCTCCCCCCGAGCTCGCCAGCCAGTAGCCGCGCCGGTCAGCGGTGGTGGCCATGGCCACCACCCGACCATCGGGCGCATGGCCGAGGCCGGTGAGCGACCCGTCGTAGGGCGCGTCGCCAAAGGCGTAGACCGCGCCGTCCGCCCCGACGAGCCAGTAGCCGAGACCGTCCGCGGTCGCAGCCATGGCGACGATCGGTGCTGCCGGCACGACACCCATCGCCGGGAGGGACCCGACGACGGCAGCGTCACCGAACCCGAACACTGCTCCGAGGGACGTGACCATCCAGTAGCCGCGACCGTCGGGGGTCGAGGCCATTCCCACCACCGTGCCTGCTCCCGGACGCAGGACCGGAGCGCCGAGGTAGGAAGCGTCACCGAAGGCGTACACCTGGCCGGACACCGAGTACTCCCAGTACCCGCCGCAGTCTGGGGTCGGCACCAGGCCGGCGACGGCGGATGCGAGCGGCGTCCCCGCAGCCGAGCCAAAGTAGGGCGGATGGCCGGTCCCGTCGGGTACGACGGAACCGTTCCACTGCACCAGCCAGCCGCCGACCGAGGATGTCGCACAGCCATCGTTCGCCGGCGGTGTGACGGTCACCGATGCGGATCGGGGCGACATCGCCCCCGATCTCACGACGGCAACGACCCAGATCGTCGTGGTTCGGCCGACCGGAAGCCCGTGGACCTCGGCGCGAACCAGGGAGCCGGGCACGATCGTCCCCGTGCATGCGCGACAGACCGGCGATGTCCCGACGAGCACGGCGATGATCGGGCTGCCACCATCGTGGGCGGGAGGTGCCCAGCTGACGGTGACGACATCGCCCTGACCGGCGGAGGCGGTGACGTCGAGCGGGGCCGACAAGGCCGGTACCGGCGGCGCCTGGGGCGTGGCGGTCACAGCCGTCGACGCGGGTCCGGTGCCGGCCGTGCTCGTCGCTACGACGGTGCAGCTGTAGGACGTCCCGTCGGTGAGCCCCGTCACAAGGATGCTCGTAGCCCCTCCGGAGGAGGACACCACGGTGGCGGCACCTGTGGTCGACAGCGGCGTGCACGTTGCCGTGTACCGGGTGACCGGGCTGCTTCCACCAGCAATCGGAACTGCGAAATCGATGGTGATCTCGCCGTCACCCGCTGTTGCCGATGTGATCGTCGGCGAACCCGGAGGTGTTGCAGCAGGCGTTGTACCGGTGCTCGCCGGGGGACTCGCAGGCGGGGTCGGCGGGGTGACGGCGGTGTACTGGTCTGCGGAGCTGGTGGTGCTCGTCCCAGCCGACGTCGTGACGGTGATGTCGACGGTGCCGGCGGCGAGCGCAGGTGCGACAGCGGTGATCTGGGTGGCGGAATCGACGGTGTAGCTCGCCGCTGCGGTCGTACCGAACGTGACCGCGGTCGCTGCGGACAGGTTGGTGCCGGTGACCACGACCGACGTTCCCCCGGCAGTCGACCCTGATGCCGGCGAGATCGCGGTGACCGCAGGCGGGGTCGGCGGGGTGACGGCGGTGTACTGGTCTGCGGAGCTGGTGGTGCTCGTCCCAGCCGACGTCGTGACGGTGATGTCGACGGTGCCGGCGGCGAGCGCAGGTGCGACAGCGGTGATC
>JAKAYQ010000095.1 GCA_021826725.1 Actinomycetes bacterium | reverse complement strand
CTGGGCCGGTGGGTGGCTCTGCCGGTCACGGCGCGGTGATCGGCGGCGTGGGCCGCGTTGTCGGGGCGAGGGTGCCCGATGGGGCCTGGCAGCAACCCGCTCCCCGTTCCGGTCCAGGCCGGCCGGGGTGGACGGGGTGGATGCATCGTGGCGATCAGGGCGCTACGCTATTGGCAGCGCCGGGAGGTCCACGCGGCCCGTGCGTCGTTGTTGGCTGACGTCCGTGTCGCCCGCAAGATCCAATGCGTGAAAAGGCAGGGCGATATGGCCGAAGGTACAGTCAAGTGGTTCAACGCCACCAAGGGTTACGGTTTCCTCACCCCGGACGATGGCAGCTCCGACGTGTTCGTGCACTACTCGGCGATCGAGGGCTCCGGCTACCGTGAGCTGTTCGAGGGTCAGCGGGTGGACTTCGAGTCGTCCGCAGGGCAGAAGGGTCCCCAGGCCACCAAGGTTCGCGCCCTGTGAGCTTCCGCCCGGGTGACCTGCCCGGGCGGTGTGCACGGACGGGGACCTCGCTCACCATCGGTGGGCGAAGGCCCTGTGGGTACGAATCGATCATCGACGGACCAGCCGCCCGCGCCCAGCGCCGGGCGGCTGGTCGCGTTCAGCGACAGCCCGCAGGTGCCGCGGCACAGGCGGGACGACTGGTGCCTCGGTCGGCTGTGGCGGGGATCGCGGCGCCATCGGGTGGTGGCACACCGGATAGCTTCGGGCCCGTGCCCGAGCACTCCGTCATCCCGCCCGACATCGACCTCAACCGCGTGCCGCGGCACGTGGCCTGCGTGATGGACGGCAACGGGCGGTGGGCGAGCCAGCGGGGCCTGCCCCGCACCGCGGGACACGCTGCGGGGGAGGAAGCGCTGCTCGACACCGTCAACGGCGCCCTCGCCATCGGTGTGCGGTGGCTGACCATGTTCGCCTTCTCGACCGAGAACTGGCGGCGGCCGGCCGACGAGGTGCGCTACCTGATGGGGTTCAACGAGTCGCTGCTGGCCCGTCGGCGCGACGAGCTCCACGACAAGGGTGTGCGCATCCGCTTCGCCGGGCGGCGCGACTGGCGTGTGCCGCGACGGGTGCTGCGCCGCATGGACGAGTCCAGCGAGCTGACTGCCGGAAACCGCCGCATGACCCTGACGATGGCGTTCAATTACGGCGGGCGAGCCGAGATCGTCGACGCCGTGCGCCAGCTCATCCGCGACGGGGTGCCAGCTGACCGTGTGGACGAGCGTGCCCTGCGCTCCAGGCTCTACCACCCGGACGTTCCCGACCCCGACTTGGTGGTCCGCACGTCAGGGGAGTTCCGGATCTCCAACTTCCTGCTGTGGGAGCTGGCGTACTCCGAGCTGGTGTTCACCGACGTCCTGTGGCCCGACTTTCGCCGCCAGGATCTGTTCGACGCCGTCGCCGAGTACCAGCGACGAGAGCGGCGCTATGGCGGTGTGCGAGGCTAAGGGAATGCGGACGCTTGCCATCCTGTTCGGTCTGGCGGTTGTGGCCGGGGTGGTGGTGATGGCCGTCGCCGGGTTTCCGGGCGCGGTGACCGTGCTCTGGACCGGCGCCGGGATCGTCGGCATGGTCGTGCTTGGCACGCGTCTCGGTGGTCGCCACGCAGCGCGTCCGGGCATCGGGGACGGGCCGGGAGCGAGCGGCGGGGACCAGCCGGTGTGAGCCTGTACCGCGACCAGGGTGTGGTCCTGCGGACCATTCGCCTGGGTGAGGCGGACCGCATCGTCACCCTGGCCACCCGCGACAACGGCAAGGTCCGGGCAGTGGCCAAGGGCATCCGGCGGACGACGTCCAAGTTCGGTGGGCGCCTGGAGCCCATGAGCCACGTCGCCGTCCAGTGTTGGCGGGGTCGGGAGCTCGACATCGTGACGCAGGCCGAGGTGATCGACGCCTTCGGGCGGGTACGGGCCGATCTCGGCAGGGTTGGCAAGGCCTACACCGTGCTCGAAGTGGTGGATCAGCTCTCCCAGGAGGGCCACGTCAACGTACCGCTGTACGACATGGTGGTCGGCGCGCTGCGGGTCCTGGAGGGCGGCGACTCGCCGCTCCTGGTCGCCGCCTTCGTCCTGAAGGTCCTGGCCGCCGAGGGGGCAGCTCCTGAGCTCGACGTGTGCGTCGCCTGCGGGGAGGACGGTGAGCTGGTGGCGTTTGACCCGGTCGAAGGTGGCGCCCTGTGCCGGTCGTGCCGGCGCGGCCGCCCGCTGGGCCCCGACAGTCTCGCCCTGTTGCGAGCCATCCTGCGCGGCGGGCTGCGCGCGGCGCTGGCTGAGCCGGCGTCTCCCGTGACCGACGACGTATCTGCGCTGGTGACCGAGTCGATCGAGGCGCACCTCGACCGGCGGTTGCGGAGCCTGCACAGCACGGTGGTCCGCTGAGTCCCGTGGCGCCTGACGCTGGGGGTGGACCGTTCGGTGGTGGACTGTCCGGGGGGGAGCCGTCCGGCGGTGGTCCTTGCGGGGGGGAGCTGTTCGGCGGCGGACTGTCCGGCGGTGGTCTTTCCGGGGGGGAGCCGTCCGGCGGTGGTCCGGCCGGGGGGGAGCTGTCCGGCGGTGGTCCGGCCGGGGGGGAGCTGTCCGGCGGTGGTCCGGCCGGGGGGGAGCTGTTCGGGGTGTACGTGCACGTGCCGTTCTGCCGATCGCGCTGCGACTACTGCGCGTTCGCCACCTACACGGACCGGGACCATCTGATGGCCGCCTACGCCGCTGCGTGCGTCGCCGAGCTGCGCCGTGCCGTCGACACCGAGGGCATCCCCGAGGCGACGTCGGTGTTCTTCGGCGGTGGCACCCCATCACGACTGCCCGACGACCTGCTGGCGGCCATCCTCGACGCCGTCCCCCGGGCACCGGGCGCCGAGGTCACCGTCGAGTGCAACCCCGAGGACGCCGAGCCGATTCGCCTGGCACGGTACCGGGCCGCCGGGGTCACCCGCGTGTCGCTCGGGGCCCAGTCGACGGTGCCGCACGTGCTCCACGGCCTCGGTCGCCGGCACACCCCGGGCGCCCTCATGGCCGCGGTCGCGGCGGTGGCTGCCGCCGGCCTGGCGTCGTGGAGCGTCGACGTGATCATGGGCGGCGCCGGCGAGTCCGACGCGGACTGGGAGCGCAGCCTGCAGGACCTGCTCGCGCTGGCCGAACCGCCGCCGCATGTCAGCGCCTACGCGCTGACGGTGGAGCCGGGGACGCCGCTGGCGGCGGATCCCCGGCGCCATCCCGACGAGGACGTGCTGGCCCGCCGGTACGAGCGGGCCGACGACGTGCTGGGATCGGCCGGGTACGCGTGGGAGGAGATCTCCAACTGGGCCCTGCCCGGTCACGGATGTCGCCACAACCAGCTCTACTGGGCGCGCGGCGAGTACCGGGGGATCGGGTCGGCTGCCCATTCGCACCGTGGCGGGCGGCGGTGGTGGAACGTGCGGACGCCCGACCGCTACGTGCGCCTGATCTCCTCGGGCCGGCCGGCCGAGGCGGCCGGCGAGGTGCTCGCTCCCGCCCAGCAGGCCCTTGAGGCGCTTGCCTTGAGCCTGCGGACGCCTGCAGGAGTGCCCAGCCGAGCGCTGCCCGACGTGCCCGAGCTCGCCGGCCTGATCGAGCGGGTGGGGGGCCGGGCAGTCCTCACCCGGCGGGGGCGGCTCCTCGCCGACGCGGTGACGGCACACCTGGTGGTCGGCGGCGGAATGGCTGGCGGTGGGGTGGCTGGCGGTGGGCACCGCTGACGTGGTGATCCTTCGGGGCTGGGCACCGGCGGCCGGCGCCACAGCCGGTATCCTCCACCCATGACCGCCCCGGAACCCGCCGCCACCGCTGGCAGCGCCCCCGACCAGCCAGCCGACCTGATGGAGCGGGTTGTCAACCTGTGCAAGCGGCGTGGCTTCATCTTTCCCTCCGCTGAGATCTACGGGGGGTTCCGGTCCACCTACGACTACGGGCCGCTTGGCGTGCTCATGCTCCGCAACGTCAAGGACGCCTGGTGGCGAGCCATGGTGCAGTGCCGCGACGACGTGGTGGGCTTGGACGCTGCCATCCTGTCGAGCCCGAAGATCTGGGAGGCTTCGGGCCACCTGGCCAACTTCACCGACCCGCTGGTGGACTGCCGCTCATGCCACGAGCGGTGGCGGGCTGACAAGATCGGCGACACCTGCCCGAACTGCGGGTCGACGGACCTCACCGAGCCCCGGGCCTTCAACCTGATGTTCAAGACCTATGCCGGCCCGGTCGAGAGCGACGCCACTGTCGCCTACCTCCGGCCCGAGACTGCACAGGGCATGTTCGTCAACTTCGCCAACGTGCTCCAGACGACCCGCAAGAAACCGCCGTTCGGCATCGCGCAGGTGGGCAAGTCCTTCCGCAACGAGATCACCCCCCAGAACTTCGTCTTCCGGACACGGGAGTTCGAGCAGATGGAGATGGAGTACTTCGTGCCGCCGGCGGACTCCGGCCGGTGGTTCGAGTACTGGCTGGAGGAGCGGTTCAATTGGTACCGGGGGCTCGGCATCCCCGAGGACCGGTTGCGCCTGCGCCACCACGATCCCGACGAGCTGTCGCACTACTCGACGGGCACAGCCGACGTGGAGTTCCGCTTTCCGTGGGGGTGGGACGAGCTCGAGGGCATCGCCAACCGCACCGACTTCGACCTGCGGGCCCACGCCACCAGTTCCGGCGAGCGGCTGGAGTACTTCGACCAGGCCACCGGGGAGCGCTACGTGCCCCACGTGATCGAGCCGGCGGCCGGCGCCACCCGGACGATGATGGCCTTCCTGCTCGCCGCGTACGACGAGGACGAGATCGGTGGCGAGCGGCGAACCGTGCTGCGGCTCGACCCCCGGCTGGCTCCCTACCAGGTGGCCGTCCTGCCCCTGTCGAAGAACGACCGCCTCGTTCCGCTGTCCCGGCGGGTGCTCGAGCAGCTGCAGCCGATCGCCATGTGCGACTTCGATGTCACCCAGTCGATCGGCCGGCGGTACCGCCGGCAGGACGAGGTCGGCACGCCGCTGTGCGTCACCGTGGACTTCGACTCGCTCGACGACGAGGCCGTCACCATCCGCGACCGCGACACGACCGAGCAGCAGCGGGTACCGATCGACTCGCTCGTCGCCGACATTGCCGGGCGCCTCCGGCGCTGACACTCGGCGGCAGTCCGTGCCCATCGCGCTGCCGGGCTGTGACCCCCAGAGCGCTGCTGGGCTGTGACCCCCAGAGCGCTGCTGGGCTGTGACCCCCAGAGCGCTGCTGGGCTGTGACCCCCAGAGCGCTGCCGGGCTGTGACCCCCAGAGCGCTGCTGGGCTGTTGCCTCCGGTGGGCGTGCCACCGTCCGTTAGGCTTCCCCAGTCCTTTCCTTGCGAGGAGATCCGATGCCGTACGTCTACGACTTCGACCACACGCACCGCCGCCCGCCCATGGAGCTCAAGGACCTGCTCGGGGGCAAGGGCGCCAACCTGGCCGAGATGACGTCTGTACTGGAGCTGCCGGTGCCGCCGGGCTTCACCATCTCCACCGACGCGTGTCGCGCCTACATGGCGGGCGGATGGCCCGAAACGCTCGACAGTGAGCTGTCGACGGCCCGGCGACGCTTGGAGAAGCGGATGGGCACGCGGCTCGGGGACGCAGACGACCCGCTGCTGGTGAGCGTCCGCTCCGGTGCGAAATTCTCCATGCCCGGCATGATGGACACCGTGCTGAACCTCGGGCTCAACGACCGGTCGGTCGAGGGCCTGGCCCGCCAGACCGGCGACGAGCGCTTCGCCTACGACTCCTATCGCCGTTTCGTCGCCATGTACGGGCGCATCGTCCTCGACATCCCCGGCGAGGAATTCGACACCCTGCTCGACGCGGCGAAGGAGCTGGCCGGCACGGCGTCCGACGCCGGTGTCCCCGTCGCCCTCCTGCGGTACCTGGTCGACTCGTACAAGGCCATCGTGCAGCGCCACACCGGTCGGGCCTTCCCCCAGGATCCCGACGAGCAGCTGCGCGGGGCCATCGAGGCGGTGTTCCGCTCGTGGAACGGGCCCCGGGCCATTGCCTACCGCGACCACGAGCGCATCCCCCACGACCTCGGCACCGCCGTCAACGTGCAGGCGATGGTGTTCGGAAACCGCGACGACCAGTCGGGTACGGGCGTCGGTTTCACCCGGGACCCGGCCACCGGCGCCCAGGGCGAGTACGGAGACTTCCTGGTGAACGCCCAGGGCGAAGACGTCGTGGCCGGCATCCGCAATACCGAGCCGCTTTCCGCGCTGAAGAAGCAGTTCCCGAGTATCCACAAGGAGCTGCTGGCGATCTTCGGCCGCCTGGAGCACCACTACCGCGACATGTGCGACACCGAGTTCACCATCGAGCAGGGCAAGTTGTGGATGCTGCAGACCCGGGTCGGCAAGCGCACCGGCCGGGCCGCACTGCGGATGGCAGTGGACATGACCACCGACCCGGCCATCCGCCTCACTCCTGGCGAAGTGATGGGCCGGATCACCGCCGAGCACTTGGAGCAGGTCCTCCACCCCCAGTTCGCCGACGACGGGCACGCGGTCTTGACCACCGGGCTCGGCGCCTCCCCCGGCGCTGCGGTGGGCCGCGCCTACTTCACTGCCGACGATGCTGCTGCTGCTGCCGAGCGTGGCGAACCGGTCGTGCTGGTCCGGAGCGAGACCTCGCCCGAGGACGTCCACGGCATGTTGGCATCCGAGGGCATCCTGACCGCACGAGGCGGCCTGGTGTCACACGCGGCGGTCGTGGCGCGGGGCTGGGGCAAGCCCGCTGTCGTCGGTGCCGCCGGGCTCCGCATCGACGGGCACTCGGTCACTGTGGCCGGTACCACGGTCAACGAGGGTGCCTGGCTGTCGATCGACGGGACGAACGGAACGGTGGTCCTGGGCCAGGTGCCCCTGACCGCGGCGTCGCCGCCACCTGAGCTCGAGCAGGTTCTCGAGTGGGCTGACGAGCTGCGTGCCGGGCACCTGGGCGTGCGGGCCAACGCGGACAACGGGCCCGACGCGGCGAACGCCCGACGCCTAGGTGCCGAAGGCATCGGCCTGTGCCGCACCGAGCACATGTTCCTGGCCGAGGACCGGCTGCCCATCGTCCGGCGCATGATCCTGGCCGAAGGTCCCGAGGAGGAGGCCGCTGCGCTCGAGGAGCTGCGTGTCGCGCAGAAGGCCGATTTCCTCGACATCTTGCAGGCCATGGACGGCCTTCCCGTCACCGTGCGCCTGCTCGACCCCCCTCTCCACGAGTTCCTGCCCGACGTCGGCGACCTCGTGATCAAGCAGGCGACAGTGGGGCTCGACCCCGAGGAACAGCGGCTGCTCGACGCCGCGCGTGCGTGGCACGAGTTCAACCCCATGCTGGGCGTGCGCGGCGTGCGGCTGGGCGTGCTGAAGCCCGGCCTGTATGGCATGCAGGTCCGGGCGCTCATGCAGGCGGCACTGGAGCTGAGCGCCTCGGGCGGTCACCCGATCGTCGAGATCATGATCCCGCTGACCGTCAGCCGTGAGGAGATGGCCGAGGCGCGCCGCTGGGTGGAGGAAGCGCTGGCCGAGGTCGAGGCCAAGGGCGTCAGCCGGGGACGCGGTCGGGCGGCGGCAAAGACCGCGGGGCGCCAAGGGGCCGGCACACCGGTCGGCCGGGTGGACGTGCGCATCGGCACGATGGTGGAGACACCTCGGGCTGCCCTGCGCGCCGCCGAGATCGCCGAGGTGGCCGAATTCTTCTCGTTCGGGACCAACGACCTGACCCAGCTCACGTTCGGGTTCAGCCGGGACGACGTCGAAGGCCGCATGATGGGTGCCTACCTGGAGAAGGGGCTGCTGGCTCGCAACCCGTTCGAGACCGTCGACGCCGACGGCGTGGGCGAGCTGGTTCGGCTCGGGGTCCAACGGGGCCGGGCCACCCGGCCCGACCTGAAGATCGGCGTGTGCGGCGAGCACGGCGGTGACCCGCAGTCGATCGAGGTGTTCGCCGCCGCCGGCCTCGACTACGTCAGCTGCTCGCCGTTCCGGGTGCCGGTCGCCAGGCTGGCGGCCGCCCAGGCCCTGCTGGCGCTGGGCACGGTCTCGGCCGACGCGCTGCCGGCTCGCCGGGCTGCTCCTGGACGCGGTCGAGCCACGGTGTCGGCCAGCACAGCCAGCCGTGCGTCGCGGGCGACGACCAGCCGTTCTGCGGCCGGCACCACCAGCCGTGCGCCGCGGGCGGCCGCTCGACCGAAGGGCGGACGCTCGCGCTGAGCGCGCTGGGAGTGTCGCCGCGCGTGTCCCGAGCCGAAGGTGCTCGGCGAGCTGAGCGGATCACGGTGCGCGCAGCACCCCGAGCGCACCGGGCCAGCGGGGCGCACCACGGTCCGTCTCCGTCGTTGCGGCTGCCCCACCAGCGGCGCGGTACGGTCGCTTCGTGGGCATCCCCGATGACGACGTGGCCCGGGTCCGGTCCGCCACCGACATCGTCGCGCTGATCGGGGAGCATGCGGCACTGAAGCGCCAGGGTCGGCGCTGGGTCGGGCTGTGCCCGTTCCACCAGGAGAAGTCGCCGTCGTTCTCGGTGAACGGGGAGGACGGCCTCTACTACTGCTTCGGCTGCCAGAAGTCCGGTGACGCCATTACCTTCGTCCGCGAGGTCGAGCACGTCGACTTCGTCGAGGCGGTGCGCCGCCTCGCCGACCGAGCCGGCCTCACCATCACCGAGGACGCCGCCGGAGCGGTCGAGCACCGGCGGAGGGCCCCGCTGTACGAGGCGCTCGAGCGGGCCGTGGCGTGGTACCACCAGCGTCTCCTTGCTGCCGAGGATGCCGGCGCCGCCCGGCAGTACCTGCGGTCCCGGGGATACGGCGGTGAGGTTGTGCGCCAATTCCGCCTGGGGTGGGCGCCCGACGGATGGGACCCGCTGGCCCGCTACCTGGGCGTGCCCGACGACGTGCTCACCGACGCCGGCCTCGGGTTCGTGAACCGACGGGGCCGCCAGCAGGACGCCTTGCGCGCCCGGGTCGTTTTCCCCATCTTCGACCCGTCGGGCCGTCCCATCGCACTCGGCGGCAGGGTGCTGCCAGGCGCCGACCCGGTCGGTCCCAAGTACAAGAATTCCGCTGACGGCCCCCTGTACGCCAAGCGCCGGACGCTGTACGGCCTCAACTGGGCCAAGCACGATGTGATCGCCCACGGCGAGGTGGTCGTGTGCGAGGGCTACACCGACGTCATCGGCTGCTTCGTGGCCGGCGTGCCCCGCGCCGTGGCGACGTGTGGCACCGCCCTGGGTGAGGAGCACTTTCGCTTGCTCGGCAACTTCGCCCGCCGGATCGTGCTCGCCTACGACGCGGACGGTGCCGGCCAGGCCGGCGCCGGCCGGGTGTACGCGTGGGAGCGCAGCCATCAGGTCGACGTGGCCGTGGCCAGCCTGCCCGAGGGAAGCGACCCCGGCGACCTCGCTCGGCGGGACCCCGAGGCGCTGCGAGGCGCGCTGGCCGGTGCCCGGCCGTTCCTGCAATTCCGGGTGGAGCAGGTGCTCGCCTCGGCTGACCTGCGTCATCCTGAGGGCCGGGTCCGGGCGGCCGAGGATGCCCTTGCGGCCGTGGCCGAGCATCCTGGCGCCCTGGTGCGCGACCAGTACCTGATGGTGGTGGCCGACCGCTGCCGCCTCGAAGCCGCGGCTCTGCGCCCGGTCCTCGACGACCTGGTGGCAGCGGCGGCTCGTGCTGAGGTTGCCGGGTCGGCAACAGGGCGGCGAGCGTCGGGTGGCGATCGTCCGGCTCGCTCCCGTTCGAGCGATGGCACTGGGGTGGACAGCGGTTCCGGGGTGGGTGGTGGCACTGGGGTGGACAGCGGTTCCGGAGTAAGTGGTGGCACTGGGGTGGGTGGTGGTTCCGGGGTGGGTGGTGGTTCCGGAGTAAGTGGTGGCACTGGGGTGGGTGGTGGTTCTGGGGTGGGTGGTGGTTCTGGGATCGAGATCCGTGGCACCAGGTCGGGCGTGGGCGGCACCGGCGGAGGGCGTGGTGGATCGTGGGAACCGCCTGCGCATGCCGTAGCCGCCCGGACCGGGGACTCTGGCACGGAGGGGCCAGGAGGACGTTCGGATGGCCCTGGGGGGCTCCAGCGTCCCGGGTCGGGCCCAGCAGGGGCCGGAGCGCCGTCCGAGCCGCTTCGGGCCGGTTCGCCGGGCGAGCGCCGCCGGGTGGGGTCGGCGACCGTTGGCGTCCTCGGACCGCAGCGGGCGGGGTTGGAGGCGCTGCGGCTGGCCGTCCACCATCCCGAGCAGGTGGTGGGCCGTCTGGAGCGGGTGTTGTTCCTCGATCCTCGCCAACGGGCTGCGTTCGACGCCCTGGTGGCCGAGGACGACCTGCACCTGGCCATCGAGCGGGCGGAGCAGGACGATCCTGCGGTTGCGACCCTGCTGCGGAAAATGGCAGTGGAGGAGCCGGCAGCGAATGCCGATGACGTGGTGGTGCAGATGATCCGGGTGGCGGTCCATCACGCCCTACGCCGCCTGCAGGCCGAAGCCAGGCTGGCGCCCGAGCGGCTGGCCGAGTTGGCCGCCGAGACGGCCCAAGTGCGCGGGGACCTGGCCGCGGTCGAGGGTGACCGGCCCGAACTGGCCGCAGCCGATCGGTTGGTAGCCTGGCTCGGCAGGAGGGGCGAGGAGGACGCATGACGGATCCCCACGGATCGGCTGGTTCGCTCGTGCCAACCCCCGACGGGTTGGCCGAAGCCGATTTCGATCGCTTGCTGGCAGTGGGACGGCAGCGGGGCTTTCTCACGCAGGCAGATCTCATCCTGGTCCTGCAGCGCGTGGAGCTCACTCACGAGGTGATCGACGACATGGTGGCGCGTGTCCGGTCCGAGGGCATCGACTTCGTCGAGGACCCTGCTGAAGAGGCCGCGCCTGTTTCGATCGGCGAAGCAAGCGTGGCCGTGGTGCCGGACATCCTCGGGGGCTCGGGCCCAGTGCTCGCCTCCCTTTTGGAGCGGCACGACCTGGAGGCCGGGATTGTCGCCGGAGCCGATCTGGCCGTCGCGGAGACCCGCGCCGGTGACGACGCCGGCGTCGCTCCGACCGGCCCGGTCCTGGTGCCGGTCGGCCGTGGGGCGGGTCCCTTCGATGCCGAGCCGGTGGAGGACACCGGCGCCGTGTCCGGGGCCGACGAACCCGAGTGCGAGGTGGATGTCAGCACCGTGGGCGCCGGCGATACCGCCGCCAGCGCAGGCCCCATCTCGATCGAGGCGGCGCAGTGGCGGGTCCGTCCCCAGCGCTACGAGCCCGGCGACGAGGTCATGGCCCGCCAGTCGGCGCGGTCGTCCAAGGGCCGGGTCACCACCTACACCGGTGA
>JAKAYQ010000094.1 GCA_021826725.1 Actinomycetes bacterium | reverse complement strand
TCGCGTCGGAGACGAAGAGGGTGCCGTCGGGAGCGACGGCGATGCCCGCGGGGCGCCCGGGGAAGGCGAGGCTCGGGTCGCTACATGCCGACGCTGCGCCGAGCACGCCGATCTCGCCCTTGTTGGACGCCTGTTCTTCGGCAACGAGAACGGTCATCGCGGCCAGCTGCGGTTCGGTGTCGTGCTCCCCACGCCATGGAGGGCGAGTCGCTCGTCGAGGGCTTGGAGGGTGAGGAGGGCGAGGAGCTCCTCGGCTCGAGCCGCACACCGAGGCTCTGGGCCGGCACAGCCGCCTGCTGCGTCGCGGAGGAGCGCCCTGGCTGCGGTCGACACTCGCGCTTGGCCACGTCGGACGAGGCGGGCCTCGGCCGGAGCCAGGCGGACGAGGGTGGGGAGCTCGTCTTCGAGGTGGTGAACGAGAGCGTGCACGAAAGCACCAATATTCTCGGTCAGGCGCGCCGTGTCGGCGTCGCCGGCCGCAGCGTGCGCCTTTCGAGCGAGGGTGAGGAGGCCGTCGTGATCGAGGGATCGCATGGTCACACCGCCTCCTTGGTCGCCGGGGACATGACCCACCGCCTGTGGCACCCTTCACCGAGGGCTTCTGCCGTGGGTGGGGCAAGCGGGTCGGCGAACGTGGCGATCCCGACGTCGACGGCCCGTGGAATGCACCGGCGGGAGGAGTTGCGGTCCGGGTCGACGCCGGACGCTTCTTTCCTTGTCCGTGCCATCGGGATCTCCTGTCGTCGGCTTCCTCCACTAGTATATCTGTTGGAAGCTAGAAAAACGAGGGTGCTCCGTGGACCGAGTGGTGATCGTGGGCGGGGGCTTCGCCGGCCTGGCAGCCGCTCGGCGGCTGGCCGACGCGCCGGTCGAGGTGGAGGTGGTGGACCAGCACAACTTCCACACCTTCCAACCGCTCCTCTATGAGGTGGCGACCGCAGGCCTCGACCCCGCCGACGTGGCGTACCCCATCCGGACCGTCTTACGGCGCACGCCGAACGCACACTTCGTCCACGGCCGGGTGTCCGGCTTCGACCTTGCCACGCGCTCGATCCGGCTCGAGGATGGCCGGACGCTCTCCTACGACCGACTCATCGTGGCGAGCGGGGCGGCGGCGGCCGTCTTCGGCGTGCCCGGAGTGGTGGACCACGCACTCTTCCTCTACACCCTCGACGACGCCCGCTGGGTGCGTAACCAGGTTCTCGCCGCATTGGAGCGCTCGGACGCCTCCGCCGACGACACGCTCGCACCCGTGATCGTGGTGGTCGGCGGCGGGCCGACGGGGGTCGAGACGGCCGGGGCGATGGCAGAGCTGATCGACATCGCCATCCGCCACGACCGGCTCCGACTCGACCCCCAGCGCACCCGGATCGTCCTCCTCGACGCCAAGACGCGTCTCCTCCCAGGTTTTCCTCCCGGGGCGAGCGCGTACGCCGAGCGGACCTTGCGCGCCAGAGGGGTGGAGGTCCGGCTCGGGCTCGGGGTCGATGCGGTCTCGCCGGCCGGGGTCACGCTCGCGGGCGGTGAGCTGCTCCCCGCGACCCTCGTGATCTGGGCGGCAGGGGTGGCCGTGGACGGCACCGTCGCGGCGGACCTCCCTGGTCGACGGGGACCTGGGGGACGGGTGATGGTCCAGCCCGACCTCTCGCTCCCGGACCATCCGGAGGTGTTCATCGTCGGCGATGCCGCCGCCGTGCCCGACCCTGGCTTAGCGACACCAGGTGAGGGGCACCTCGAAGCGGATCACACGGAGCGGTTCCTCCCCCAACTTGCCCAAGTCGCCATCCAATCGGGCGACCACGCCGCCCGCCAGGTCTTGAGCCTTCTCGAGGGCCGTCCGACGGCGCCCTTCGCCTACCACGACAAGGGGGTCATGGCAACCATCGGGCGGCGCTCGGCGGTCGCCCAGTTGGCCAACGGTGTCATCGTCCGGGGCAGCCTCGGGTGGCTCGCCTGGCTCGTCCTCCACCTCGTGTACCTGATCGGCTTCCGCAACCGCGTCGTGGTCTTGGTCAACTGGGCGTGGCGCTACTTCCGGTGGCCATCGGGGCCACGGCTCATCATCGGCGACGTCCCGGCAGGACCGCCGACAGTGTCGAGGCACGGGCAGATCGACTGTCCCGAGTGCGGGGCGTGAAGCTTCGTTGCCAGCATCGCCTGTCCAGTCGGCCGGCTGGCTCGCGGCTCTCGCGCCGATACGTGGTCCCGGTCCGCGCCCGGCGCCGGCTACTGGTGCGGTGAGCCGGGCTTGACGACCATGAGGACGATGATGGCGAGGAGTGCCGCGGTCGCGAGGTAGTTCAGGACGATCGACAGCCGGTCGGCGAGCAGGGCGCGCAGCTCCATGTTCGGCGGCAGTTGCTGGGCGCTCAAGGCGGCGGCGAGCTTCCGAGCCAACTTGGGTCGCTGCCCGCCTACCGACCCGATGGCTGCGACCAGGGCGAGAAGGCCGATCGCCGCGTCGACCCAGGGGGTGCCGTAGCCCCAGTGCCCGAGGGCGACCAGCCACAGCCCAAAGCCGGCGGCGAACACCATCCCCCCCGCCACCAGCACGGCACCGATGCGGGCGAGGCCGAGCAGGAGGGCGATCTCGGCACAGCTGGTCCGCCGCCGCGCCGCCTCGAAGCTCACGATGGCGACGACGGTGCCCGAGACGAGCGAGAAGGCTCCGACCAGGTGCAGGCAGAACGCCAGGTCGTAGACCCAGGCAGCGGTCATGGTCGGACCAGCAGGCGCCCGGTGACCGCCCCGGCCTCGAGGCGGGCGTGCACCTGGCCGGTGGCCTGAAGTGGCAGCACTTCGGCGATCCGGGCGCTCAGCTGGCCAGCGACGAGCATGTCGTTGATGAGCCGCGCCGCGTCGGCCAGCTGGGAGACCGTCGCCCGGCTGATGACGAAGCCATGGAGGCTGACGTTTCTCGTATAGAGGTCCCGGACCGGGAATGCCGGCCTCTCGTCCGTGGCGGCACTGAGCAGGACGCGTCCTCCGGTCACCACCGAGTCGGCGGCGAGGTCGACGTCGTGGTGGCCTGAGGTCTCCCAGAACACGTCCACGCCACCTGGTGCCGCGCTGCGAAGATGCCCCGCCAGGTCAGGGTCGCGGTAGTCGAAGATGACGTTCGCGCCAGCTTTCCGACAGCGGTCGTGGTCCCTCGGCTGGGCGCTGGCGAGCACCCGTGCCCCGGCGCGTCGCGCCATCGCGATGGCGGCCGACCCGACGTTGCCTCCGCCGCCACCCACGTAGACCCACCGGCCAGGCCTGAGGTCGCCGTGGACGAACCAGGCGAGGTAGGCGGTCGCAGCCGGGTGCGCGACCGCTGCGGCGAGCCCAGCGTCGACGCCACCGGGGAGGCGGTAGCAGCGCTCTGCCGGCACGACGGCATACTCCGAGAAGCTGCCCTGCCGGCCGTCGTGGCCGAGGCTGTTGGACCACACCCTCTCCCCCACATCAAAGGGCGTCCCGGGACCAGCGGCGACGACGGTCCCGACCACGTCGCGTCCCACCACGAAGGGAAAGGGAACGCTGGTCGGGTAGCGCCCCGAACGGACCAACGTGTCCACCGGGTTCGCGGCGACCAGTTCGGCGGCCACCAGCACGTCGGTCGGACCCGGGACGGGCACACCGAGCTCGCCGACCACGATCTCCTCTACGGGTCCGAGCCGCTCCACGTAGGCGGCGCGCATCGTCTCTGCTAATGGGGCGGCCATCAGGGCACCTGGCGACTGTCCTCGAGCGCCTGGATGCGCCGCCTGAGCTCTTGTTCGCGTGCCCGGCGCTCGGTGACGTCGCGAAGGATCGCGGCGACGTGACCGACCGAGCCGTCCTCTGTCTCGAGCAGGACGACGCTGAACTCGATCGAGATGGTGCGCCCGTCGGCGTGGCAGGCAGGCACAGCCAGGAGGTCGGCTGCGCCGTAGCGGGTCGTGCCCCTGGCCATGGCGGTGCGGAAGCCGTCGTTGTGGCGCTGGCGCAGCCGTTCGGGGATGATCGCCTCGAGCGTCGAGCCGAGCATGTCTGCTGGGCTGTAGCCGAAGATGCGGGCCGCCCCGTCGTTCCAGTAGCAGACGGTGCCGGCGGCATCGACGATCACGACCGCGTCGGGAGCGTGCGCCACGGCCTCGAGGACCACACCCCCGGGCAACCCCGGCCTGGCGACCTCGTTCATCGAGCCGGGCGCGGATCGAGCGCCAAGGTAGCTGCCAGCTCGGCCCACGCTTCGGTCGGCAGGCGTTCGGGGCTCGGGGTGAGCGCCTGGATGGCAACGTGGTCGGCGCCGGCGTCGAGGTGCGCAGCGACTCGGTCGGCCACCCGTGCCGCCGGTCCCCAGGCCACCAGGGCGTCGATGAGGCGGTCACTGCCGCCTCCCGCAAGGTCGCGATCGGCGAAGCCGAGCGCTGCCAGGTTGGTCCGGTAGTTGGCGAGACGAAGGTATGCGTCGAGATGGGCTCGTGCGACGCGCCGGGCGACCTCGCGATCGGTGGTGACTACGACCGCCACCTCCGGGCAGAGAAGCTTCTGCGGCCCGAGGATCTGGCGCGCCCGCTCGGTGTGCTCTACGGGGACGAGATAGGGGTGGGCACCGTCGGCGCGTTCCGCGGCAAGCGCCAGCATGCGAGGGCGCAGAGCCCCGAGCACCCGGGTCAGGGCTACGGGGTCGGGTATCGGCGCATCGTACGGCGCCCGGTCCATAGCGTCGAGGTACCGGCGCATGGCGGTGAGCGGCCGCTCGTAGCGGTGGCCCCGAGGCTCGACCAGGCGGTCGTGGCTCACCCCGACGCCCAGCAAGAAGCGGCCGCCCCATGCCTCGGCCAGGGTGCGTTGCCCAGCCGCCATGGCCATGGGATCGCGGGCCCAGATGTTGGCGATCCCGGTCGCCACCACCAGCTGGTCGGTCGCCGACAGGAGCAGCGACGCGTTGGCGAAGGCTTCGCGCCGGGCGGCCTCGCCGACCCACAGGGCGCCGTACCCGAGCTGCTCGATCTCTTGAGCGGCCCGGCGGGCGACCGGCGCCGGTTGCCGGTCGAGGGCGGACGTCCAGATCCCGATCCGACCAATGCCCATGTCCTTCGTCGTCTCCTTCCTACATGCAAGCGTTGCGCCGCAGCTCACCGGAGGGGGAGCTGTCCGGGGACGACTGGTGCTGGAAGGTCGCTGGTCCCCATGAGGTAGCGATCGACGGCCGTCGCAGCCGCTCTGCCCTCGGCGATCGCCCAGACCACCAGGCTCTGGCCCTTCACCGCGTCCCCACAGGCAAAGACGCCCTCGGCGCCCGTCTGCCAGCCGGCGTCCACGGCGACGGTACCGCGTTCGGTGAGCGCCAGGTCGAGGTCGGCGACGAGGCCCTGGCGCTCGGGGCCGGCGAACCCGAGCGCCAGGAGCACCAGGTCGCAGTGCAGCTCGACGGTGGAGCCGGCAACCGGCTCGAACGTGGCGCGCCCGGAGGCCGAGGTCCCGGGGCGGACCTGGTCGGCTCGCAGCGCCCGGACGTGCCCGGCGGCGTCGCCGACGAGCTTGGTGGTCGACACCGAGAAGAGCCGCTCGCCGCCCTCTTCGTGGGCGGGGTAGGTGCGCAGGATCCTGGGCCACGTCGGCCAAGGGTCCTCCTCGCTGCGGACGGTCGGCGGCTCGGGGAGGATCTCGAGCTGGTGGACCGAGCTGGCACCCTGGCGGTGCGCCGTCCCGAGGCAGTCGGCCCCCGTGTCACCGCCGCCGATGATCACCACCGTCTTCCCGGCCGCGTCGATGGGCGGGTGCTTCAACGAGCCCTCGGTCGCCTGGTTGGCCCCGGTCAGGTACGCCATCGCCTGGTGGACACCGTGCAGCGCCCTTCCGGGGACCTGAAGGTCCCGTGGCACCGTGGCGCCGGTGGCGAGCAGGACGGCATCGAACCCCGAGCGCAGCGCAGCCACGTCGACGGTCTCGTTGCCGCCCGCCACCGAGAACGGGGTGTCGGCCCCGCCGGTGCCGACCGTGACGCCGCAGCGCAGCTCGACCCCTTCGGCCACGAGCTGGCCGAGGCGGCGATTGATCACGCGCTTTTCCAACTTGAACTCGGGAATGCCGTAGCGCAGCAACCCGCCGGGCCGCGGCGCCCGCTCAAAGACCACGACCGAGTGTCCGGCTCGGGCTAGCTGCTGGGCGGCGGCCAGCCCGGCGGGCCCCGAGCCCACGACCGCGACCCGGCGGCCGGTGCGCCGACGTGGGCGGATCGGTCCGAGCCAGCCTTCGGCCCAGGCCCGCTCGACGATCTCGTACTCGATCTGCTTGATGGTGACCGGCTCGGCGTTGATCCCCAGCACGCAGGACGCCTCGCAAGGTGCCGGGCACAGCCGCCCGGTGAAGTCGGGGAAGTTGTTGGTGGCGTGCAGCCGCTCGCTCGCCTCGGCCCAGTGGTCTCGGTACACGAGGTCGTTCCACTCGGGGATGAGGTTCCCGAGCGGGCAGCCGTCGTGGCAGAAGGGGACGCCGCAGTCCATGCAGCGAGCCGCCTGGCGACGAGCGGCCTCCGCTGGGAACGGCTCGTAGACCTCGCGCCAGTCGCGGACCCTGACCGGGACCGGCCGGTGGCGCGGGAGCTCCCGCTCGTACTTCAAGAACCCTCGGGGGTCACCCATGGTGCGCCGACCTCACAGGCGCAGGCACCCTGTGAGGCCAACCAGCCACACGGCGAGGCCGGTCACAGGGAGCCTGCGTCGCGGGGCGACCGACCGGGCGCGCCCTCTGGCGACCCTGGCCGGCGGCGTGTCGTGGCGGCCAGCTCCGTGCGAACTTGGCGGGCGGCTGCGACCATGTTGGCGAGCGCTTCGGTGACCTCGGCGTAGTCGCGGGTCTTGAGCCCGCAGTCGGGGTTCACCCACAGGCGCTCTGCCCCGACGATCTCCAAAGCCCGGCGCAGGAGGGCGGCGATGTCGGCTTCGGCGGGCACCTGCGGCGAGTGCACGTCGTAGACGCCGGGCCCGATGCCGCCCTGGTAGCTGGTGTCGCCGAGTGCGGAGAGGAGCGTCATGGCCGAGCGCGCCGCCTCGAAAGAGGCGACGTCGACGTCGAGCTCCGCGAGCACGTCGACGACGTCGACCAGCTCCGCGTAGCACATGTGGGTGTGCACCTGGGTGGCCGACAAGGCGGCCGAGCTGGCGAGACGAAAGGCACGGGTCGCCCACGCCAAGTACTCCGTGCGCCCGCCGCCGCGCAGCGGCAGCGCCTCGCGCAGGGCGGGCTCGTCGATCTGGACGACGGCGATACCGCTGCATTGCAGGTCGGCCACCTCCTCAGCGAGGGCCAGGCCGAGCTGGACGGCCGCGTCGCCGGCAGGGAGGTCGTCTCGGACGAAGGACCACGACAGCATGGTGATCGGGCCGGTGAGCATGGCCTTCACGGGTCTCGTCGTCCGGGCGGCCGCGTAGGCGGTCCAGGTGGCGGTGAGCGGCTCGGGGCGGGCCACGTCACCGAAGAGGATCGGCGGGCGTACACAGCGAGAGCCGTAGGACTGGACCCAGCCGGCCTCGGGCAGCACGAAGCCGCTGAGCGAGGCAGCGAAGTAGCGGACCATGTCGTCACGTTCGGGTTCGCCATGGACGAGCACGTCGAGACCGATCTCCTCTTGGAGGGCGATCACCCGGTCGATCTCCGATTCGAGCGCCTGGCGGTACTCGTCGTCGGTCGTCTTCCCCTCACGCCACGACGCCCGCACGGCCCGGAGCGCCGCGGTCTGGGGGAACGAGCCGATGGTCGTAGTCGGAAGCGAAGGGAGAGCGAGGCGCGCCGCCTGGGCGGCGGCCCGTTCTGCCGGCGAGCCGGGCCTGCGGGGGTCGGTGGGCGCCTCGGCCATCGCCCGTCGGACCGCGGGGTCGACCACCCGCGCCGAGGCCCGTCGGGCCGCTCGGGCCGCCCGGTTGGCATCGAGCTCGCTGGCGATGCGCTCGCGGCCGTGCTCGGCTCCCTCGGCGAGCACCGTCAACTCGGCGACCTTCTCCTCGGCGAACGCGAGCCACGGCCGGACCTCGGGGTCGATCCCCGTCTCGGCGCCGAGGCTCACCGGCACGTGCAGCAGGGAGCAGGAGGTGGAGACCACCACCTCGTTGGCGTAGGGGGCGAGCCGCTCGAGCAGCCCGAGGGAGGCGTCGAGGTCGTTCACCCAGACGTTGCGGCCGTCGACGACGCCGGCGAAGAGGACCCGCTCCCCGATGCCGCCTGCTGCGTCGAGGAGGCCAAGGTTCTCGGGTCCCCGGCACAAGTCGAGGCCGATCCCCTCGATCGGCAGGTCCGCCAAGGTGGCCATCGCCTTGCCGACGTGGCCGAAGTAGGTCGAGATGGCGACGTTCGGGCGAGTCGAGGCCTCGCCGAGCCGTCGGTATGCGCCGGCGAAGGCCTCGAGCTCGGCCCGGCTGCGGTCCTCGACCAGGGCAGGCTCGTCGAGGCGGACCCAACGGGCGCCAGCCGCCGACAGCCCCTCGAGCAGCTCGAGGTAGACCTCGACGACCCGGTCGAGGAGCGTGAGCGGGGAGAACCCCGAGGTGCCTGGCGCGCTGCGCAGCAGGAAGGTGAGCGGGCCGACGAGCACCGGGTTCGTCTCGACGCCGAGGGCCGAGGCCTCGTCCAGCTCGCCGAGGGCCTTGGAGGGGTCCGGGGCGAACGCGGTGTCGGGGCCGAGCTCGGGCACGAGCTGGTGGTAGTTGGTGTCGAACCACTTGGTGAGCTCGAGAGGTGCCACCGTCACGCCGGCTACGTCGCCGCCGCGGGCCATGGCGAAGTAGCGCTCCAGGCCGCCATCCACCCCCGGCAGCCCGAAGCGGGCCGGGACGGCGCCCAGTGCGACGGTGGCGTCGAGCACGTGGTCGTAGAGCGAGAAGTCGTTGGAGGGCACGAAGCCGATCCCGGCCGCGGCCAGGGTGCGCCAGTTGTCACGCCGGATGCCGGCCGCCACCTCGAAGAGCTGCTCGGCCCCCGTGCGCCGCGCCCAGTAGTCCTCGAGCGCCCACTTGAGCTGCCGGTGCCGGCCGATGCGCGCCATGCCGTGGACGGCCGTCCTCATGCCCTGTCCCCCGCGCCGAGCTCGGCACTGGCGGCTGAGCGCCGGGAGTCCGACGTTACGGACACAGCATGCGAAGCGGCCGGGCCTTCCGCCGACGGCGCCGGCGCGGCGGCCCCCAAGTGGCCGGCCACGGCCAGTGCGTCGAGCAGGAGATGGAAGTAGACCAGGCCGCCGTACGGCCACCAGCCCTCGGCGAGGGCGACGACCTCGTCGTAGCCGGCGGAAGCCGGCAGCTCGAAGCGTCGCCGCAGGTTGTTGCGGGCGCCGACGTCGTCGCCGGGGAGGACCCCGAGGCGTCCGAGACCCCGCAAGAGCACGTACTCGGCGCTCCAGCGCCCGATCCCCGGCAAGGCCACGAGGGCGGCGGTGGCCGCCTCGTCGTCGGCCTGGGCCAAGGCGTCGAGGTCGAGGGTCCCTGCGGCCACCCGGCGGGCGAGCCCGACAAGGGTCCGGGCCTTCGTCAGGCTGAACCCGAGGCGGCGCAGGTGGGACGGTTCGGCTGCGGCGAGGCGCTCGGCCGTCGGGAACCCGGGCCTGGCGCCCCGCAGCGCGACCTCGGGCCCGTACACGGCGGCCAGGCGGTCGAGGAGGTGGATGCCGACGGTGAGGGAGAGCTGCTGGCAGGCGACGGCGTTGACGAGCGCCTCGAAGACGCTGGCAAAGCGCGGTGGGCGCACGCCCCTGAAGCGCTTGGCGAGCCCGGCGAGACGATCGTCGGCGGCGACCAGTTCGTGAAAGCCGACGAGGTCGATCTCGAGGCCGAGCATCTGCTCGAGAGTGCGACGCACCTCGGCGCGGCCAGCCTCGCTCGGGGCCTCCCCGCGGCGGCGCAGCTCGACCGCGAGGCGCACTCGCCCCGGCCCTCCGTCGGGTTGTTGGCGGACGGCGACCAAGAGTGGCGTCCCTTCGGCCAGGAGCGTCCTCGTGTAGGTCGTGCCGTCCCAGGCGTCGATGGTGTTGTGCGGCCGGCGCCGCAACGCCCAGACGGTGAGGTCCAGGCGGAACGGCGGGCGGACCTCGATCGTGAAGCGGGCGGTCCCCACCGGCTACCTACTCCTCCCGCCGTCGCCCGTGAGCACCTCGGCGAGCACCGCGGCTCCCGAGTGCTCGACGTCGCGGGTGGCGGTCAGGAGCACGAGGCGACCGCCGCGACGGGCGAGCGCGCGCAATCGCTCGACGGCGGACGCGCCGGGGTCGTGGTCCAGTTCGGCGCGGTAGCGGCGGGCGAACTCACCGAACCGCTCGGGGTCGTGCCCGTACCAGCGGCGCAGATCGGCGCTCGGTGCCACGTCTTTCGCCCACTCGTCGAAGTCCACGGCCGCCTTCTGGATCCCTCGAGGCCACAGTCGGTCGACGAGGACCCGATCCTCGCCAGGGCGGCGCCCAGGGTCCTCGTACACCCGGACCACCTCGACACGGACCTTCGCCACGGCAGGGGTCACCGCGCCCGGAAGCCGAGCGCCGCCGCCGCCTCCTCGTCGATCATGGTCGGGTTCCACGGCGGGTCCCACACCACCCGTACCTCGACCTCGACCGCGCCGTCGACGGCGTCGGCGATGGCGGCGCGGGCCATCTCGGGGAGAACCTCGGATGCCGGGCAGCCCGGCGTCGTCATCGTCATTTCCACGACCAAGTTGCCATCGTCGGCCCGGACGTCGTAGACCAGCCCGAGCGACACGACGTCGAGGTACAGCTCCGGGTCGTAGACGCCGCGCAGCGCGTCCCACGCCGCGTCGAGGGCGTCGGACGCCGAGAGCTGTAGCCAGCTGCCGGCCTCAACCGGAGTGCCGGGCTCGACCACATCGTCTGGCACGCTCTCCGTCACGACGGCCGCCGGAAGGTGACCCGCCAGTCGCCGCCGCCGAGGTCCTCTGCCTCGTAGGAGAAGCCCTGCGACGACAGCACGCCTTCGAGGGGCACCGGCTCGAAGGGGGCCAGGATCACCAGTTCCTCGCCGTCGTCGAGGGCGCCGGCCGCGGCCATGATCGTTTCGAACGGCTCGTCGCCCGACGCGATGATCGGGCGGGCATCGACGGTCGCCATCGCCTTCTCCCTTCTGGCCTCCGGCAACACCCGGATGGCCCTGTTGTTCTGGTCTAGACTAGAACTTACCAGCGTGTGGCGCTTCAGGGAAGTCCGGCCCGTGCCAGGGAACATCGCCGCCGCAGCGACGTGAGACGCCGCGTGCCGCTCGGGCGCGTGCCGACGCGGCGCTACGAGCGGCCCGGTGAGCCCGACGAGTCCGACTCGAGCGCCGGTGCCGCCGGCCGGAGGGGGTTGGTACCGGGTGGACGACGGGGACCTGTGCGTCGGCCGCCGCCAAGTCCGCTGCGAGCGTGCCCGCGCCGCCTGTCTCGCCCATGCAAGGTCGAGCTTCGATCTCGAGGTGGTCCTCGTCGACTACGAAGGATCAGCCGCCATCTGGCGTGCCCGGCCGGACGGCACCGTCCGCGGCGGTGCTCGAGACTGCCCTTGAAACTCTGTCATCAACTAGATATACACTAGCGGCGTGCAGCG
>JAKAYQ010000002.1 GCA_021826725.1 Actinomycetes bacterium | reverse complement strand
GGTGCCCACGAGATGTTCGCTCCGAGCTCCCGGTACTACGAGCCCATGGAGCTCGTGCACTTCGTCCACCTGACCGGGTGAGCCGAACCGGCTGGTTCGCGCCCGGCGAGGCGGACCACCGACGGTGCCGGGCGGTGGTCGATCGGGCCGTGCGTCGGGTGCTCCACCGGGGTGCTGCCGGTCGCCCGGATCACCGCCGGGCCTGATCCGGCGGCTGCCGGGTCGGCCTGGCGGGTGCCGTGCTCGCCGGTAGGTGCTCAGGAATCGGGGCTGGTGCGCCGATATCGCGGGAAGTGCGTGCTCTCGACTCCCTGTGGCGTGCCGAGCTCAGCGACGTCAGTCTCGAGGGTGAGACCGACGTCGGGCCGAGACGTGTCGACGGGTTGAGCCTGGTCCTCGACGTCAATGGCATCGCCGTCCGGGGACCCGAGCCCGGCGCCCTTCGCCTGATGCCGTGGGAGGCGCTGCAAAGCCTCCGGTTCCACGAGCCGGCCGTCATGGCCGACGGTCGTCCGGCGACCGTCCTGGTCGTCGGCGTGGTGGGGCGCGAACTGCGGTTCGTGGTGCCGGCATCGGTGTTGCCGTGGGTCGAGGCCCGTGCCGTCGAAGCCCGCGTGGTGGACCTGGTCGGCCGGCTGCGCTCGGGCCGCCCCGTCCCCCGTGGGGCAGGGTCCTCTGCGTCTGGGCCGTTGCTCCTCGCCGAGCGGTCCCTGGCCGACGAGACCGCTTCGTCCGAAGCTCCTCCCAGCGCACCCAGGGCGATGTCGTCGCCAGGAGGTCACGTGCCGCTGCCGCCGCCGCCCGCCGACGGTTGGCCGCAGCACACCGGTGGCGTGCTTGGGTCGCCGGTGGATGTCCGCCTGCCGCCGCTGTCGCCGCTGCCGCCGCCGCCCGCCGACGGTTGGCCGCAGCACACCGGTGGCGTGCTTGGGTCGCCGGTGGATGTCCGCCTGCCGCCGCTGTCGCCGCCGCCGGTCACAGCGGTAGCCGACGGTGTCCAGCTGGGTGGCGATCCCTCGCAGCCTGTCGGGGCGGCACCGCCCTCCTCGGGAGTGCCGGCAGAGCCGGCACCGTCCGACGTCTCCGCCCTCTCGCCGGTGAAGGACCGACGCCGAGGGCAGCATCGTCGGCAGCGGAGGCGCTGGCCCGGGAGCCGGAGCGCCTCCTCGTGACCGAACCGGTCACGACGGACCATCGGCGCTGCAGGTGCGCTGGTCGCCTGCAGGCAGCGTCGCTGGCCGCTCAGGTCCCGGGGCCGACCTTCGCCACCGCGGCCAGCACGCCATAGATGGCTTCGGCGGCGCCGATCTCCTCGGGCCGCAACAGGTTGGCCATGATGCGCAGGAGCAGGGCCATCAGCGACCGGGAGTGCATGCCGGTCCCGACGCAGACCTGCATCAGGCGCGGGTGGCTGATGAGCCGGACGAAGTCCCGGGCAACGCGGTAGTACAGGCCGTAGGTGTCCTGCAGCCGCCGCTCGTAGTCGTCGAGCGCCCCGTCGCCCTCGCCGGCCAAGGCCCTCCCCAGCACCGAGGCGGCGAGCCGGCCGGTCTCGTACCCGTAGGCGATGCCCTCGCCGTTGAACGGGTTGATCGACCCGGCGGCGTCGCCCACTGCCAGGACCGTCGGTCCGACACGCGGCGCCACCGCCAGGCCCATGGGCAGTTTGCCCCCGGTGGGCTGCCCGCAGGCTGTCTCGGGTGACAGACCCCACGACGCCGGCGCGTGGGCGATGAAGGCGTCCATCAGGCGGCTGGTGTTGACGCCGCGCCAGCGGCCCTCGGCTGACAGCACCCCCACACCCACGTTCACCCGCCCGTCGCCCATCGGGAAGATCCAGCCGTAGCCCGGGATCACCGTGCCCGATGCGTCGCGAATATCCAGGTGGGACTCGATGAACGGGTCGTCGTGACGCGGGGACCGGTAGTAGCCGCGCAGGGCCAGGCCGAGCGGCCAGTCGCGGTTCCGGCTGGTGCCCATCGCCCGCCCGAGCCGGGAGTTGGCGCCGTCGGCGAGCACGACGTACCGGGCTCGCACGGTGGTGGTGGCGCCGGACGCCGTGTCCCGGACGACCGCACCGGTGCATCTCGGCAACCGGCCCGTGCCGGCAGCCGCGCCCGACGCTGCGGGCGTGTCGAGGATCGCCTCGACGGCTTCGGCTCCCTGGAGGACGGTGGCGCCGGCCTTGGTTGCCCGCTCGGCGACCAGCTGGTCGAGGTCGTGCCGCGTGATGACGTACCCGTAGGACGGGAACGACGGGTGCTCGGGCCAGGGCAGCTCCAGCACTTTCCCGTAGGCGACCGATCGGAGGCCGTCGTAGCGGTGGGCGCCGCTGAGGGCGGCGCCGAGGCCCATGTCCTCGATCTGGCGGACCGACCGGGGCGTGAGCCCGTCGCCGCATGTCTTCTCCCTGGGGAACCGCTTCTTCTCGACCACGACGACGTCCCAGCCAGCGTCCGCCAGCCAGAAGGCGCACGAGGAGCCGGCTGGTCCCCCGCCGACAACCAGGACATCGGCGGTCCGGTCGGTGGACGAGCCGGCGCCGGGCGACGCCGACGCTCGGGAACGGGGGGCGCTGGTCGATCCGGACGGAGGCACGTCGAGAATCGTAGGCGCCGCCTGGGTGGGTGTCCCGCCGGAGCCCGGAGCCCGGAGCCCGGAGCCGCCCGGGCCCGGCACCGGGTCGGGGACCGTGGTCCCACGGGGGATCCAGCTCGCGTCTGGTGTCCTGGCGGATCCCGGCGCCCTCTGGGCGAC
This sequence comes from Actinomycetes bacterium, assembly GCA_021826725.1. GTDB lineage: Bacteria > Actinomycetota > Acidimicrobiia > Acidimicrobiales > UBA8190 > JAJZYI01. The sequence continues at coordinate 44,871 of JAKAYQ010000002.1, read as the reverse complement.
GTGCGGTGTGGGGGTTCGGCGCCGCCTGGGCGGGTGTCCTGCCGGGGTCCGTAATTCCACGGAGGGCCGCGGTCCGTGCCTGGTACGCGGCCGGCGACCCGGTACCGGCCCGCTCAATGTGACCGCAGCAACGAGCCGTGGTAGAACCACACGCGGCCATGAAAGACTATTTGCCGATCTTCGTGCTCCTCGTGCTCGGATTTCTCTTCGCCGCGCTCTCGCTCGTGGCGTCGAAGCTGCTGGCCCCGCGCCGGCGGCCGACGTCGGCGAAGATCGCTCCCTACGAGTGCGGGATCGTTCCGGACCGGGAGCAGCCGCAGCGCTTCCCCGTCCGCTTCTACCTCGTCGCGATGATCTTCATCATCTTCGACATCGAGATCGTGTTCCTCTACCCGTGGGCCGTGATCTTCCGCCAGCTGCAGACCTTCGGCCTGGTTGAAGTCCTGGTGTTCGCCGGGGTGGTCTTCGTCTCCTTCCTGTACCTGGTCAGCAACGGTGCGCTGGACTGGGGACCGGCAAAGCGGCTCCGGCCGGCGGCGCCGCAGCGCACGGCAAGGACGACGATCACCCGCGTGCCCGGCGGGCCGTCTGCCGGCTCGGGCCACGAGGCGGCCTGACATGGGCCTCGAAGACCTCAACCACAACTTCCTGACGGCACGGGTCGAGGACCTGGTCAAGTGGGGCCGGCGCAACAGCGTGTGGCCGGCCACCTTCGGCTTGGCCTGCTGTGCCATCGAGATGATGGCGGTGGGTACCGCCGACTTCGACATCAGCCGGTTCGGCATGGAGGTGTTCCGCGCCTCGCCCCGCCAGGCAGATCTCATGATCGTGGCCGGCCGGGTGTCGCAGAAAATGGCACCCGTGCTGCGGCAGGTCTACGACCAGATGATGGACCCCAAGTGGGTCATCTCCATGGGCGTCTGCGCATCCACCGGGGGGATGTTCAACAACTACGCCATCGTGCAGGGCGTCGACCAGGTCGTCCCTGTGGACGTCTACGCCCCGGGATGCCCGCCGAGCCCCGAGACCCTGCTGCACGCGGTGCTGACCCTCCATGAGAAGATCCGCACCGGCGCCATCACCCGTCGTGCGCCGGAGACGCGCCCGGCCGAGCAGGTGTCTGGCTGGACCCCCGAGCAGGTCGACGTCGTCCGACTGGGGACGCCGCGATGAGCAGCCCGGGTGAGGGCTCCGGCGGCACGCTCCCGGACGCTGCCGACGTGGGTGCCGGGGGAGCGCAGGACCTGGTGGGCGGCGGCCTTCCGGAGATCGGTGCCGCGGTCACCGGCACGGAAGGGTCGGTGGTGTACTTCCCGACCCGAGAGCGCTACCACGACCTGCTCGCTGCGCTGCGCGACGTCGACTTCGAGCTGCTCACCGACCTCTGTGGCGTGGACTACCTGACCCACCCCGGCCGGGATCTCCCCGACGGAGTGGCGCCGGAGCGGTTCGAGCTGTCCGTGGTGCTGCGGTCCATCGCACGCCGGCTGATGGTGCGGGTGCGGGTACAGGTTCCCGAGGGGGATCCGGAGGTCGCGTCCGCCTGGGACCTCTACCCGGGCTCCGAGGCCATGGAGCGCGAGGCATTCGACATGTACGGCATCCGGTTCGCCGGCCACCCCGACCTGACCCGGATCCTGATGCCCGAGGAGTGGGAGGGCCACCCGCTCCGCAAGGACTACGGCGTCGGTCGTGTGCCCGTGCAGTTCAAGGAAGCGCCGGGGCCGAGGTGAGCGTCGTGGAGTGGACGACGATGGCGGTACGCCCGCGGGGGGTGGCGCGGTGAGCGACGAGCGCCACGAGCACCGGGACCTGGCCAGCGAGACCTCCGAGGGCAGCCAGGAGCTGGGTCCCCGGCAGTCCACCGCTCCGGCGGAGCTCGGTCGTGAGACAGGGTCGTTCCTGCGGTTGCCGGAGAGCCACCCCGCCGGCGACCTCGGCGACATCGACATCGAGCACCCCGACGACGAGACGATGATCATCAACATGGGTCCGCAGCACCCCTCCACCCACGGGGTGCTCCGGCTCATGATGGAGCTCGACGGCGAGACCGTGCTGCGCACCAAGCCCGTCATCGGGTACCTGCACACGGGGATGGAGAAGACCGGCGAGGAGCTCACCTACGTCCAGGGCGCCACCAACGTGACGCGCATGGACTACCTGTCCCCGCTCTCCAACGAGCTGGTGTACGCGCTGGCCACCGAAGCCCTGCTGGGTGTGGAGCTTCCGCCGCGAGCCGTGTGGATCCGGATGCTGCTGGCGGAGCTGCAGCGGGTGTCCTCCCACCTGATGTGGATGGCCACCAACGGCATGGACCTCGGGTCGACGACGATGATGATCTTCGGCTTCCGGGAGCGGGAGCTGTGCCTCGCCTTCTTCGAGAAGACCACCGGCCTCCGCATGAACCACGACTTCATCCGACCCGGTGGGACCGCGGCGGACCTGCCCGACGGCTGGGAAGACGACGTGGCGGTGATCTGCGACACGGTGATCGCCCGCCTGGACGACTACGACGAGCTGCTGACCGGCCAGCCGATCTTCCGGGAGCGGGTGGAGGGTGTGGGCGCCATCACCGCGGACGAGGCGCTCGCTTTGTCGGCCACCGGGCCGATCCTGCGCTCCGCCGGCGTCCCGTGGGACCTGCGCCGGACCATGCCGTACCTGGCGTACGACGAGGTGGACTTCGACGTCATCGTGGGGACCTACGGCGACAATTTCGACCGGTACGCCGTGCGGCTCAACGAGATCCGCGAGTCGATCCGCATCGTGAGGCAGGTGGTGGAGAAGATGCCTGGTGGGCCGTACCGGGTGCTCGACAAAAAGGTGACACCACCACCTCGGGCCCGGATCGACGAGTCGATGGAGGCCCTCATCCACCACTTCAAGCTGTTCACGGAGGGGATCCGGGTGCCCGAAGGCGAGGTGTACGTCGCGGTGGAGTCACCGCGCGGGGAGCTGGGCTGCTACATGGTGGCCGACGGCACGGGCAAGCCGTACCGCATGCACATCCGGGCCCCATCGTTCGTCAACCTGCAGAGCCTGCCGGTGATGCTCCACGGCGGCCTGGTGGCCGACGCGGTCGCCAGCATCTCCTCCGTCGACCCCGTCATGGGCGAGGTGGACCGGTGACGGCGCGCCACGCCCTCGACGGTCTGCGTTGCGCGCTCGGAGGCGGGGTCGGGTGGGAGGTGGACCGGTGAGCCATCTGTCCGAGGACGTCCTGGCTCGCGCCCGTGAGCTGGTGGGGCTCTACCCGCACCCGCGTTCGGCGCTGATCCCGATCTGCCACCTCGCCCAGGAGCAGGATGGCTGGTTGCGGCCCGAAGCGATCACCGAGATCGCCGACATGGTGGGGCTGACCCCGGCCGAGGTGCTCGGCACGGCGTCGTTCTACGACATGCTCCACACCGAGCCGGTCGGCCGGTACCTGGTGTCGATCTGCACGAACATCGCCTGCATGCTGCGGGGCGCCTACGACCTGCTCGAGCACGCCGAGCAACGGCTCGGGGTGCGGCCCGGCGGGACGACCGAGGACGGCCTGTTCACCTTGGAGGACGCTGAGTGCCTGGCCGACTGCGGCCGCGCGCCGTGCCTGCAGGTGAACCACCGGTACTTCGGAAACGTCACGCCGGAGGCCTTCGACCAGGTGATCGACGACCTGACCGCCGGCCGCTTGGACAGCGAGGTTCCCACCCACGGCACCTTGATCCGGGTGCGGCGTGAGGGCGGCCTGCGGGTGGACGGCCAGCAGATCGCCGAGGAGCGTGCGGCCATGGCCGAGCGCCGGGCGGAAGCAGCCGGCGGCGGCGGAGGAGGGGCCTGATGGCGATCACCGAGCCCCCGAAGATCCTGACCTCCCGCCTGGCCTTCGAGGACAGCCACCGCCTGGAGCGCTACCTGGCCACCGGGGGGTACCAGGGCCTGCGCAAGGCACTGGCCATGACTCCCGAGCAGGTTGCCGCCGAGGTCGACGCGGCCAGCCTCCTCGGCCGAGGTGGCGCCGGCTTCCCCGCCGGGCGCAAGTGGTCGATGCTGCGCAAGGGGCCGATCCCGTACCTGGTGGTGAACGGGGACGAGAGCGAGCCGGCGACGTTCAAGGACCACGTGCTCGTCGAGCGCGATCCGCACCAGCTGGTCGAGGGCGTCGTCATCGCCGCCTACGCCCTGCAGGTCGCACGCGCTTTCATCTACTTGCGCGGGGAGTTCGCCTTGGGCCTGGAGCGGGTGCAGGGTGCGCTCAACGAGGCGTATGCCCACGGCGCGTTGGGGCGCGACATCTTCGGTTCGGGGTTCAGCCTCGACATCGTGGTGCACCCTGGTGCGGGCGCCTATATCTGCGGCGAGGAGACCGCGCTCCTCGAGAGCCTCGAAGGCAAGCGCGGCTTCCCCCGCATCAAGCCGCCGTACTTCCCCGCCGCGATCGGCCTGTACGGCGAGCCGACGGTGGTCAACAACGTCGAGACGATGTCCAACCTGCCGTGGATCATCTCCAACGGCGCGGCGGCGTTCACCGCCCTGGGCGAAGGCCGCTCCACCGGGACCCGCCTGTTCGCGCTGGCCGGGCACGTCCGCAACCCCGGCGTGTACGAGCTCGAGATGGTGAAGACGACGTTCCGGGACCTCATCTACGCGCCGGTGCTGGGCGGCGGCATCCTCCATGGCCGGGAGCTGAAGGCGCTCATCCCCGGCGGCGTGTCGGCGCCGTGGCTCGGTCCCGAGCACCTTGACGTGCCGCTCGGCCAGGACGAGGTCGCTGCCTGTGACACCATGCTGGGGTCGGGCTCGATCGTCGCCATGGACGACCACACGTGCGTGGTGCGTGCCGCCTGGCGGATCACCCACTTCTTCTGGCGCGAGTCGTGTGGGCAGTGCACCCCGTGTCGCGAAGGCGGCGGCTGGCTCGAGAAGATCCTCCGGCGCATCGAGGGCGGCGCGGGGCGCGAGGAGGACCTGGACCTGCTGATGGACGCGTGCGACAACATCGCCCCGGGTGTGAGCTGGCCTCCCCAGCAGACCACCATCTGCGTGCTCGGCCCGTCGATCCCGTCGTCGATCGCGTCGGCCATCCGCATGTTCCGTGACGAGTTCCTGCTGCACGTGAAGGAAGGGGCTTGCCCCCATGGCTGATCCGGTCGTCACCTCGCACCACGCCCTTTCGCCTGCGGCCGGCTCCGAGCAGACGGTGTCGGTCACCATCGACGGCCGCACCGTCGAGGCCGAGGCCGGCGAGTTCCTGATCGCCGTAGCCGAGGAGGCCGGTGTCTTCATCCCGCGCTTCTGCTACCACCCGCGGATGAAGCCGGTGGGCGTGTGCCGCATGTGCCTGGTGGAGGTGAGCGGCCCCCGCGGTGCGTCCCTGCAGCCCGCGTGCTACCTGCCGGTGGCCGACGGCATGGAGGTGGTGACCACCTCCGACAAGGTGACCAAGGCCCAGGACGGGGTCCTCGAATTCCTCCTCGTCAACCACCCGCTCGACTGCCCCGTCTGCGACAAGGGCGGCGAGTGCCCGCTGCAGGACCAGGTCCTCGCCTACGGGCCGGGAGAGAGCCGCTTCGTCGAGGAGAAGCGGCACTGGGCCAAGCCCATCGCCATCTCCGATCTGGTCACGTTGGACCGCGAGCGGTGCATTCAATGCAGCCGTTGCGTCCGCTTTGCCGCCGAGGTCGCCGGGGAGGCCCAGATCGACTTCCTCGGGCGCGGCGACGCGATCGAGGTGAACGTCTTCGAAGAGCAGCCGTTCTCCTCCTACTTCAGCGGCAACACGGTGCAGATCTGCCCGGTCGGTGCGCTCACGGCTTCGCCGTACCGGTTCACGGCCCGTCCCTGGGACCTCGATCAGGTCGAGTCGACCTGCACGACGTGTGCGCTGGGGTGCCGGGTGGTGGTGCAGTCGTCGGCCAACCGCCTGACCCGCCAGCTCGGTGTGGACAGCGACCCCGTGAACCACAGCTGGATGTGCGACAAGGGCAGGTTCGCGTCCGCATCGGTCAACTCGCCCGACCGTCTGACCGAGCCGCTGGTCCGGGCCGCCTCGGGCGAGCTCGAGCCGGCCACCTGGGACCGTGCCCTCGGGTTGGTGGCGGAGCGGCTCGCCGCAGCCCGCGACGGGCGCGGACCGGAGTCCGTCGGTGTCATCGGCGGGGCCCGCCTGGCCAACGAGGACGCCTATGCCTGGGCGCGTCTGGCCAAGGGGATCATCGGAACCGACTCCGTCGACGCCCAGCTCGGCGACGGCCTGCCGGCCGAGCTGGTGCTCGGCCTGCCGCGCGCCACGATCGACGAGGCGTGCCGGGCGTCGGCGCTGGTGCTGCTCACCGGCGACGTGCGCGAAGAGCTCCCCGTGCTGTTCCTGCGTCTGCGGGCAGCCGCGGTCGACGCGGGGGTGCCTGTCGTCGAGATCGGCGGGCCCGGCAGCGCGCTGGGCCGGCTCGGCACCCACATCGCCCACCGCCCCGGCGAGGGCCCGGCGGTGGCCCGTGCGCTTGCCGCCGGAGGAGATGCTCCGGCCGGGATCGACGCCGAGGACTGGGCCCGGGCTTGTCGCACCGTCGGTGGGGCCGGTGACGGCGGCTCCGGCATCGTGGTCGTCCTCGGCCGGCCATCGCTGGCCGAGCACGCGTCGGTGACCGCGGCCGCCGCCACGGCCCTCGCCGAGGCCTGGCCCGGCGCCCGGTTCCTGCCGGCGCTGCGCCGGGGGAACGTCATGGGCGCTATCGACATGGGGCTGGCGCCGGGCATGCTCCCGGGCCGGGTGACGCTCGATGCCGGACGGGACTGGTTCACCGCTGCCTGGGGCCGGGTGCCCGATGGGAGCGGGCGTGACAGCGCCGCGATCCTCGCTGGGCTGGCCGAAGGCGAGCTCGAAGCGGTCGTGCTCCTCGGCGCCGACCCCCTCGGCGACTTCCCCGACCGCGCCCTGGCGGACCGGGCGCTCGAGCGCGCCCCGTTCGTGGTCGCCGTGGACGCGTTCCTTTCGCCATCCGCGGCACGGGCGGACGTGGTCCTGCCGGTGGCGGTGCACCACGAGCGTGGCGGCACCACCACCAACGTGGAGGGCCGGGTCACGCGGGTGGGGCAGAAGCTGGTCGCCCCCGGGCAGGCGTGGCCGGACTGGATGGTGGCGGTCGAGCTCGCGGCCCGGCTCGGGACGGAGCTGCCCTACGCCAGCCGGGCCGACCTGTGGGACGACATCGAGCGGACGGCGACTGCCTACGCCGGCGTCTCGCGCCAGGTGCTCGAAGCCCCTGCGGCTCGCAACGGGTTGGTGGTGCCGCTGGCCGCCACCCCGGTGACGCTGCGGCGCCGGTCTCCCGCACCGATCGACCCCATGGCGACCCCGGGCATCGAGGCGGTGGAGCGCCAGGGTGCCCCGCCTCGCGCCGGACTGTCCGAGCCCCTGGGCGGCGGTGACGACCACGCGGTGGTGGCGGCCGCAGCCGACGTGGCCCGGCGCGCCGTCGCCGAACGGCCGCCGCTGGTGCGCGCCCCGTCGGTGCCGGCTCCGGTGGTTCCCCCGGTCGACGGCTACGGGTTGCGGCTCGTCGCTCCTCGCCGCCTGTACGACGACGGTGTGGCCCTCGACGTGTCCGACGACCTGGCCCAGCTGGTGACGCCGGCCAGCGCCCGGTGCAACCCGGCCGACCTCCTGCAGGACCTGCCGGGAACGGCGCGGGTGCGGTTGCGCTCGCATGCCGGCGAGCTCGTCGTCGACGCCGTGGCCGACGCCGGCGTGGCGCGCGGCACCGTGGTGCTGCCCTTCAATGTGGTCGACGGCACCGAGTCCGCCGACGGCACCGCCGGGTTCGGTGCCGCTGCGCTCATCGGCGCGTCCGACACGGTGGTCGAGATCCGGATGGAGACGGCTGAGCGATGAGCTTCGACCCGCTGTTCGTGCATGGTGTGCACTGGCCCGAGGTGCTCATCGTCGTCATCCGCGCCGTGGTCGCCTTCGCCGCGCTCATGGTCGCGGTGATGATGATGATCTGGTTCGAGCGCAAGATCATCTCGGACATGCAGGCTCGCGTCGGGCCCAACCGTGCCGGGCCGTTCGGGCTGCTGCAGACGCTGGCCGACGGGATCAAGCTCTTCTTCAAGGAGGACCTGATCCCCGACAAGTCGGACCGCTTCGTCTTCAAGCTGGCGCCGTACCTGTCGATCCTGCCGGCCATCGTCGCCTTCGCCATCGTGCCCGTGGGCGGCGTCATGTCGGTGGCCGGGCACCGCTTCGACCTGCAGGTGGCGGACCCGCCGATCGGCATCCTGCTCCTGCTGGCGATGTCGTCGATCTCGGTCTACGGGGTGATGCTGGCCGGGTGGTCGTCGGGGTCGAAGTACCCGCTGCTCGGGGCGGTGCGCGCGTCGGCGCAGATGATCTCCTACGAGGCCGCCATGGGCATGTCGGTCATCATGGTGGTGCTGCTTGCCGGCACGCTGTCCACCCGGGGCATCATCGACGCCCAGGCGACGACCTTCTTCGCCAGCTGGAACCTGGTGCGCACCGGCGTCGTACCGTTCGTCATCTTCCTGGTGGCGGTGACCGCCGAGACCAACCGGCCCCCCTTCGACCTGGTCGAAGCCGACTCGGAGCTCGTCGGCGGCTTCAACACCGAGTACTCGTCGATCCGCTTCGCCCTGTTCTACATGGCCGAATTCATGAGCACGATCACCATGTCGGCCGTGATCGTCACGCTGTTCCTCGGCGGCCCCGACGGTCCGGTGCCCCATGTCATGGTCCTCGACCAGCTCGTTCCCGTGGCCTGGTTCGTCGGCAAGACACTGCTCTTCCTGTTCGCCTACGTCTGGTTCCGCGCCGCGTTGCCCCGCCTCCGGTACGACCAGCTGATGGACCTGGGCTGGAAGGTCCTCATCCCGCTGTCGCTGGTGTGGATGCTGCTGGTTGCCGGGGCGCTGATCGCCGGCTGGTGGGTGGTCGGTCTGGCCGGCGCCCTCGTGCTCGGCAGCGTGCTGCTCTTCCGAGCCATCCGCGTCGGCAAGGGTCGCGGCGGCTCCTCCGCCTTCGGGGACGAGATCGGTGCGGGTCGCGGTCGCGGGCCCGTCGGTGTGGCATCGCTGCCGGGCCGGTGGACGGCGCTATCCACCGCCGCAGCACCGGCGACGTCTCTTAGCGGTACCGGTTCGCCGCGTGGTTCCAGTCGTGCCGGCGGCAGTGGTGCCGGCGGTAGTGGTGCCGGGGGGGTGGAGCGCTGATGTCCGAGCCCGGTCGGCGATCCCGCCTCCCGAAGATCAACGTCGGCCCGTTCGGCGGGTTCAAGGTCACGTTGGAGCAGATGGCCCTGCCCCGGGTGACGGTGCAGTACCCCGACCACAAGCGGCCCAAGCCGATCCGGGCACATGGCCGCCACGTCCTCAACCGCTACGAGGACGGCATGGAGAAGTGCATCGGGTGCGAGCTGTGCGCCGGGGTCTGCCCTGCGGACTGCATCTACGTGCGCGGCGCGGACAACGACCCCGGCGACCCCGTGTCGCCAGGCGAGCGGTACGGGTTCGTCTACGAGATCAACTACTTGCGCTGCATCCACTGCGACCTGTGCGTCGAAGCCTGCCCGACCCAAGCCATCACCGAGTCGAAGATGTTCGAGTTCTCGTTCACCAACCGGGCCGACGCCATCTACACCAAGGCCGAGCTGGTGGTGGACGACGACGGTCGGCCCCAGCACATGCCGTGGGAGGACTGGCGCGAGGGTGACGACCAGTACACCTCGGCCTGGATGCGGGCGACGGCCCCGGGCGGCGACGCCGAGTACGAAGGGGAGGTCGGCTGGTCCGGCGAGCTCGGGTACGGCGAGCGCTTCCCCGAGGCCGGACAGAGCGGCCGCCGTGACGACAGCCGCAGCGGCACACGGTCGTTGCGTGACATGTACACGCTGCATCTCGACGACAGCGAACGGCTTCCGGGCCAGCGCGGCACCCGTGGCGCCGTCAACCGGTTGCGGGCCCGGATCGAGGCCAAGCGGCCCGGCCACCGGCCGGCCGGCGGCGCGTTCCCTGTGCACGCCGTGACGCCGGGTGCCGTCGAGCCGGCACCGGATGCCGGCACGGGACGGGAACTGGCCGGCGACAGCACGGGTGACGGCGTGGAGGTCGGCTCGTGAGCACCGTGGTCACCGTTGTGGCATCGATCGGGCCGCTGGCCCACCTGGCCGGGGCCGGCCTGCTCGGTGTCGTCAGCCGCGTGGACTTCGCCACCTTCTGGGCGTGCGCGGTCATCGTGGTCGTCGGCGCGGTCGGAGTCGTCGTGTCCCGCAACCCGGTGCACGCCGCGTTGATGCTGGTGATGACGCTGTTCGCGGTGGCCGTCCTGTTCATCGAGCAGCACGCCAACTTCCTGGCTGCGGTGCAGGTGATCGTCTACGCCGGCGCGATCGTCGTGCTCTTCCTGTTCGTGATCATGTTCCTCGGGGTCGATCGTGACGAGGACGTCAACCAGGAGCCGCTGCGGGGCCAGCGGATCCTGGCTCCGGTCCTGGTGGTGCTCGGGCTGGCCGGCGTGCTCGTCCTCGGGATCGGGGCGCACTGGGCCGTCGGCGCCCCGTCGGTGGTCGGCCCGGCACGGGGACAGCCCGGCGGGGACGTCGCCGCTCTCGGGCGGGCCGTGTTCACCGTCTACCTGTTCCCCTTCGAGATCACCGCTGGCCTGCTCGTCATCGCCGTCGTCGGCGCCGTGGTCCTCGCCCGTCGTCCCCCGACGGCAGGCCAGGACGAGCTGTCCGTCGGCGTGCCGGGCGACCAGGTCGCAGGGAGCGACGGCGGGACCGCAGCCGGCACCGCTGGCGAGGAGACCCCGGCGGGCACGGACGCACACGCGACAGACGCCACCGGCCAACCCGGACCTGCCGGCGACGTGGGCGTGTCCCCGGAGCTCGCCGGGTCGTCCGAGCCCCAACCCGTGCCCCAACCCGAGCCCCACGAGGTGGCGCCGTGAGCGTTCCTGCCAGCTGGTACTTGGCGCTGTCGGCCGTCGTGTTCTCCATCGGCGCGCTCGGCGTGCTGGTCCGGCGCAACGTGCTGGTCATGTTCATGTGCGTCGAGCTGATGCTCAATGCCGCCAACCTGGCCCTGGTCACCTTCGCCCGGCAGCTGAACGACATCGGCGGTGAGGCCCTCGTCTTCTTCGTGCTGGTGGTGGCCGCCGCCGAAGTCGTCGTCGGGCTGGGGATCGTCGTCGCCATCTTCCGGCGACGCCGGGGGACCACGGCCGACGACCTGCACCTCATGAAGGGCTGACGCCCGCCCGCCCCGGCGCACCTCCACCATGACCGCCATCCCCGAGACCAGGGAAACCACACGATGATCCACCTCGCCTACCTGTTGCCGCTGCTGCCCCTCGTGGGCGGCTCCGTGCTCGCTGTCGGCGGCCGGCGCCTGGGTGAGCCGCTCGCCGGATGGTTGGGCACCGGCACGGTCCTCGGGTCGTTCGTCATCACCTGCATCGAGTTCGCCGCCCTGCTGGGTCGGAGCGGGCCCGGTGGCCGGTCGGTCGTGCAGGTGCTGTGGTCCTGGATCCCGGTCGGGGGCCTGCAGGTCCACGTGACGTTCCTGGTGGACCCTCTGTCGATGACCATGGCGTTGTTCGTCACGGGGATCAGCGCCCTGATCCACCTCTACTCCATCGGCTACATGCACGGGGACCCGGACTTCCCCAAGTTCTTCACCTACCTCAACCTGTTCGTCGCCTCGATGCTCCTGCTGGTCCTCGGCGGCAACATGCTGATCACGTTCGTCGGGTGGGAAGGGGTGGGGGCCTGCTCGTACTGGCTGATCTCCTTCTGGTTCCAGCGCGACTCGGCTGCGTCGGCCGGGAAGAAGGCGTTCATCTACAACCGTGTCGGCGACGTCGGGTTCCTCCTCGCCATGTTCCTGGTCTTCGAGAAGACGGGGAGCCTCGACTACCGCGTCGTCTTCGCCCACCTGCACGCGTTCGGCCCCGCCTCCGCCACGGCCGTGTGCCTGCTGCTCTTCCTGGCGGCAGCGGGCAAGTCGGCCCAGATCCCCCTGTTCCCGTGGCTGGCCGACGCCATGGAGGGCCCCACTCCGGTCTCCGCGCTCATCCACGCCGCCACCATGGTGACGGCTGGCGTCTACCTGATGTGCCGGTTCAACCCGATGCTGGCGCTCTCCCACGACGCCCAGCTGGTGGTGGCCTCGGTCGGTGCTGCCACCGCCTTCGTCGCCGCCACCATCGGCGCCACCCAGCACGACATCAAGAAGGTGCTGGCCTACTCCACCGTCTCCCAGTTGGGGTACATGTTCCTGGCCGTCGGCACCGGGGCCTACCAGGCCGCGATCTTCCTGATGGTCGCCCACGCCTTCTACAAGGGCTTGCTGTTCCTCGGCGCCGGGTCGGTCATCCACGCCATGGACGACGAGCAGGACCTGCTGCGCATGGGGAACCTGCGGCGCTACCTGAAGCTCACCTCCGCCACGTTCGCCGTGGCCTGGCTGGCCATCGCCGGCATCCCCCCGCTGTCGGGGTTCTGGGCCAAGGGCGACGTCCTCGACAATGCGTTCGCCTTCAACAAGGCGCTGTGGGCGGTCGGCTTGGTGACCGCTGCGCTCACCGCCTACTACCTGAGCCGGCTGATGGCCATGGCCTTCTTCGGTGACGAGCGTTGGCGCCAGGCGTTCCCGACCCCTGCAGGGGTGGCTGCCGCGAGCGCCGGCGACGCGGGGGCCGGCACCGGCCACGGCACGCCAGGCACCGCGACACACGGGGCCGGGCACGGGGTCGGGCACAGTGGCGAGCCTCACGAGGGGCCGTGGGTCATGGGCCTGCCGCTGGTGGTCCTGTCGGTCCTGGCGCTGCTGGGCGGCGCCCTCAACCTGCCTTGGCATCCATCGTGGGACCCGCTCGGCTGGTTGACGCCGGTGTTCGGCACCCGGCTGTTCGACGCGCACCTGTCGAGCTCCACCCAGTGGGTGCTCGGAGTCGTGGACACCGTCATGGCCCTGATCGGACTGGGGATCGCGCTCCCGCTGTGGACCCGTGACGTCCAGCGGCCCCGCTTGGAGCCGGCGTTCTTGCGGCGGGCCTGGCTCATCGACACCGCCATCGACACCACGGTGAGCCGGCCGGGCACGCTCCTGGCCCGGTTCGCCGCCACGGTCCTCGACGTGCGGATCATCGACGGGGCGGTGAACGGCACCGCCCGGCTCACCGGGATGTTGGGCTCGGGCCTCCGGCGGGCCCAGACCGGCTTCGTCCGCCAGTATGCGCTGGGCATCGTCCTCGGGATGGTGGCGCTGCTGGCCTACATGGCCTCACGGGTGTGGATGTGACCGGCATGGGACCGACGACCACCTTCCCGTATCTGACCACCCTGGTGCTGCTGCCGGCCGGTGCCGCTGTCGCGTGCGCGGTGATGCCCAGGTCCATGGGCGAGCGGGCCCAGCGCCGGGCCGTGCTGGCCGTCGGCACCCTCGCCATGGTGGCTGCCCTCGCCCTCGCCGTCACCATTGCCGTCGAGTTCCGTGTCGGCGACGGCGGCTACCAGATGCAGTCGGTGCACCAGTGGATGCCCCAGCTCGGGGTGTCGTGGCACCTCGGGGTGGACGGCATCTCGCTCTTCCTGCTGCTGATGGCGGCCGTGCTGTTCCCCCTGGCCCTCCTGGGGGCCACGGTCCGCCAGAAATCCCGGTCGTACGTGGTGTGGCTGCTCGTACTCGAGGCGGCCTGCATGGGCAGCTTCGTGTCGCTCGACCTGATCCTGTTCTTCGTGTTCTTCGAGCTGACGCTGGTGCCCGTCTACTTCATCATCGTCGGGTGGGGCAGCGGTCGGCGTGCATACGCAGCAGTGAAGTTCTTTCTCTACACGTTCCTGGGCTCGGCGTTCCTGCTGGTGGGCATCGTCGCCGTGGCGGTCATCCACGACCAGCAGACCGGCCACCTCACCTTCGACCTCGTTGCGCTGCAGTCCACCCACCTCGGCCTGGCGTCGCAGATCCTGCTCTTCCTGGCCTTCACCGCCGCCTTCGCGGTGAAGGCGCCGATCTTCCCCTTCCACACCTGGTCCCCTGACGCCTACTCGTCGTCGCCGACCGGTGGTGCGGTCATCCTGGCTGCGGTGATGGCCAAGCTCGGCACCTACGGCGTCATCCGCTTCGACCTCACCCTCTTCCCGAGGGCCGTCGTCGACCTGGCCCCCGTGCTGCTGACTCTGGGCGTCATCGGCATCCTGTACGGGGCGATCGTGGCGTGTGCCCAACGCGACCTGAAACGGCTGGTCGCCTATTCGTCGCTGGCCCACATCGGCTTCATCGTGCTGGGCACCTTCGCCCTGTCGACCGAGGCGGTCACCGGTGGCGTGCTGCAGATGGTCAACCACGGCCTGGTGACCGCCGCACTGTTCCTGTTGATCGGCTGGATCTGGGACCGGCGGCGGACGTGGCGGACCGACGAGCTTCGGGGGCTGCAGCGACCGGCCCCGATCCTGGCAGCCATGTTCACCGTGGTCATGATGGCCTCGATCGGCCTGCCCGGTCTGAACGGGTTCGTCGGCGAGTTCCTCGTCCTGGCCGGGACGTTCCTCACCCACCGGTGGTGGGCGGTGGTGGCCACCACCGGAGTGGTCCTCGCTGCGGTCTACCTGTTGTGGGCCTTCCAACGGGTCTTCCACCACGCTCCTGGTCCCGAGGACGAGCACACCCGGGACCTCGGGTGGCGTGAGACGGCGGTGATGGTGCCGCTCGTCGGCCTCATCATCTTCCTCGGCGTCTACCCGAAGCCGGTCCTCGATCGCATCACGCCGACGGTCACCGCGCTGGTGCACCATGTCGACGTGGCCACCGGCCGGGTGCAGCCGCTCGTCGCCAACGGCGGCGTGGCTGCCGCAGCCAGCACAGCCGCCACAGCCGCCACAGGCGGGACACGTGCGGGCACGGCCGCGTCGGCGCCCACGGCGGCCTGCCGGCACCACGGGCAGTCCGCCTGGGTGGACGGACGGCGCGTGGTCTGCCATGTCGCCGTCACGACCTCGACCCGGAGGCTGCCGTGAACCTGCTGCCGAGCCTCGCCGGCATGGCTGCGGCCGTCACCGGCCATCTGGCGCTGCCCCACATCGACTACCTGTCGATCCTGCCCATCATGATCATGCTGGGCGGGGCCGTGGCCATCATCGGGTGGTCGTCGCTGCTGCGGCGTCCCCTCGACGTCACCTGGGTGACCAGCCTGACGGTGCTCACGGCGACCGCGGCGCTGACCATGTCGCTGTTCCAGTGGTACTCGGTCCTCCACAGTGGTGCCCACACCCACATCGACGGGGCCGTCGTCATGGACGGCTTCAGCGTGCTGGTGAGCGTCCTCGTGACCTGCGCCACCTTCGTCTCCGCAGTGGTCGGCGACAGCTGGCTGCGGCGCGAAGATGTCCGTGGGCCCGAGTACCACGTGCTCATGCTCGTCTCCGCCTCGGGGGCGATGACGATGGGCGTCGCCAACGACCTCATCGTGGTGTTCTTGGGGCTCGAGATCCTCTCCATCGCCCTGTACGTCCTGGCGGCGTTCAACCCGCGGCGGGCGGAGTCCGGCGAGGCCGCTCTCAAGTACTTCGTGCTCGGGGCCTTCTCCTCGGCGGTGTTCGTCTACGGGATCGCCCTCGTCTACGGCGCCACCGGCACGTCCAACCTGCCGCAGATCGCCGACTTCCTGGCTCGCAACGTGGCGCTCCACGACGGGTTGCTCCTGGCCGGCCTGGCCCTGCTGCTCGTCGGCTTCGGCTTCAAGATCGCGGCGGTGCCGTTCCACCTGTGGACACCCGACGTGTACCAGGGGTCGCCGACACCGGTCACCGGGTTCATGGCCGCGGTGGCCAAGGCGGGCGGGTTCGCCGCGCTGCTGCGGGTCTTCGTGTCGTCGTTCCACCTGTTGCGAGCCGACTGGCAGCCCCCGGTGTGGGTGCTGGCGTGCATCACCTTGGTGCTCGGAGCGGTTGTGGCCTTGCTGCAGCAGGACATCAAGCGCATGCTCGCCTACTCCTCGATCAACCACGCCGGCTTCATCCTGCTCGGCTTGCAGGCCGCGACCGCCCGGGGGGTGGAAGCATCGCTCTACTACCTGTTCGTCTACAGCTTCATGGTCATCGGCACCTTCGGCGTCATCTCGGTGGTTGCCGGGCGAGGCGACCGAGACCACGGCCTCGAGACCTACCGGGGGCTAGCGTCACGGCAGCCGTGGCTGGCCGGTGCCTTGGTGGTGCTGCTACTGGCCCAGGCCGGCGTGCCCTTCACCACCGGCTTCGTCGCCAAGCTCGAGGTGGTGACGGCAGCCGTGCACGGCGGTTCCACCGCGCTGGCGGTCGTGGCCATGGTCACCGCTGCCATCGCCGCCTTCTTCTACCTCCGGGTCGGCGTCCTCATGTACACCCCGGCGCAGAACGGAACCGGTGAAGACGGCGACATGGCCGCAGCGCTCGGTGGTGCGGCGCCGTCTTCCGACGACCCCGTGCTGGTCGGCGTGGGCGAGGCTGGCTCCATCACCGTCGGCGCGCTCGGGTCGGCTCCCCCCGTACCTGCGGGAGCGGCGTTCGGCATCGCTCTGTGCGTCGTCGTCACCGTGGTGTTCGGGATCTGGCCACAGCCCCTCACCGCGTTCGCCCACCACGCCACGCTGGTCCTCGCCCCCTGATCGCGGCGGGCGCCCGGCACTGACGCTCGGTGCATCCCGGCCAGGCAGGCATGTCGGTGTGGCTGCTCCGAGGTCCAGCGCTCCCGATGGCTCCCCGGTGACCCGAGCAGTGAGCACGACAGCCATGTGTGGGCAGAAATGCGTGACTGGTCGAGCGCGAGCGCGAGCGCCAGTGGGACACGTGTTCGGCTTGGCGGGCCGCTGAACTGCTCAGCGCCCCCCGGGCTTCGACCGAGCCGGTTCGATCTCGGCCGTCGTGGGTGCAGGCTCGTCTGCGGCGCTCGCGGTCGACCGGGCGCCATCTGACAGGGCGGGGCCTGCGGTGCCCGTGGCGCCGCCGGGTGATGACACGCCGTCGGGCAACAAGGCGTCGGGTGGTCGAGCGGCAGCGGGCCGGGAGCGACGCTCCGCCGCGGCGATCAGGCGTCCCAGAACGGGGACCTCCCACAGCGACTCCGCCCGGACGATGGCCAAGATGGTGGGCACCAGATGCTCAGCCGCGTCGTAGGAGACGTACCGAGGCAGCCAGTCGGGACCGTACTTGGCGTTGAACCGCCACAAGGTCTCGATCTGGAGGAACGACGACATCCGCTCAAGTGCCCAGCGCTCCACCCGCACCGGCAGGCTGTCGCCGCGCTCGCCGTCGAGCACGGACCTGAGCGCGGCAAAGTTGAGGCTCAGCCCGCGCAGGCCGCGCCCGCGCAGCTGCTCGATCGTGGAGATGAGGGCGAAGTCGATCAGGCCGTTGGGGTGCTCTCCGCGCGCCCGGCGCATCAGATCGAGGGAGTACCCGCCGATCCCTTGTGCCGGCACGAACTGGCACATGGCAACGGGCTGGCCGTCGGGCCCGTCGATGATGCAGAGCAGCAGGTCCTCGTCGCGCCGGTCGAACAGCCGGCCGAGCATCATCGAGAAGCCGCGTTCTCGCTCGCCGCGACGGCTCTGGTCGAGGAGGCCCGCCAGGCGGGCGGCTTCGGCGGGATCGATGTGGGCGGGATCGCAGAAGCGGGCCGTGTAACCGTAGCGGCCGACCCGGTTGAACGCCTGGCGCAGGCCTTTCATGTGGCCGCCGGCGAGGGAAAAGCGCTGGACGTCGACGACGGCTTCGTCACCGATGTAGACGTCGCGCATGCCGGTGGTGCGGTAGATGGGCAGCCACTGCTCGCACGCACCCATGACGGAGACCGCCCAGCCGTGGGTGTCGGCGAACCGGCGGAACGCGGCCCACACCTGGGCGCGTTCCGATTGGGGACCGATCGGGTCGGGGGAGACCAGGCAGATCCCCCCGTACAGGCCGTAGGCCACCATGCTGTCGCGGTGGAAGAACCAGGTCTTGTCGCTGCGAAGCGCGAAGTAGTCGAGCGTGCCCTGACCGTGGCGCCGGACGATGTCGCGAGCTCGGAGCTCGGCGGCACGCCCGCCGCCGCGGGCACGCTCCACCACTGGAAGGGTCGCCAGGAGCACGGCAACCACCAGCAGGGTGACGCCGACGGCCAGCAGGCTTGGAGAGAGAAAGCCGTCGAGCCGGGCGGGCAGGGGCACGCTTCGCACGCCCCACAGCCGCTCGACGACGGCGCGCACCGCCTGCCACAGGGGCACGGTCCCGGTCTGGTCCCGGTCGACGCGCACCTGCAGCTCGATGGCGGTAGTGGCAGCCACGGTGGCCAGGATCCCGCCACCCACCACGGCCACGACAGCCGAGCGCAGCGACGGGCGGTCCGATGCGGCCTGGAACTCGCCGCGTTGGGTCACGAGCAGCACCAGCACTGCGGCGGCCAGGAGGGATGCCGCGAGGTCGCCACCGCGAGCCGCGTGCAGGATGACAGTGACGCCCAGCACTACTACCGAGACCAGCCACGCCTGGCGTTGGCCCCGGCGCACCCCCCGGGCCAGAGCCAGCAGGGAGATGCCGGCGAGCGCCACCAGGGCGCCCGCTGCTTGGGTGGCTCCGAGTGGCAGGACTTGCAGCACCGCGTGCAGGCGTCCGCGCAGCGGTGCGGTCACGGCGCTCAGCAGGTCGGCGGCACCGGCCACGGCGATCGCGGCCGCCACCCACCGCCGCACGCGCCGGGAGCGGTTCCGCAGGGCTTGCAGGTCCGGAGCCGGTGGCCAGCTGCCGCCCTGCGGGTAGGAGGCCACGACAGCCGGTTCGGAGCGGTCGTCAGGTGCCCGGCGGGCGGCCAGGCGCTCGAGCACGGTGGCACCGGGATCGTCGACCCGTGCCAGCAGCAGGCGCGCGTGGAGCTGCGCGCCGGTCTCGAGCTCGACCCACGCAAGCTGGCGATGGGACAGGAACACCGGCGGCAGGCCGAGGCGACCCGGGTGCTCTTCGACGGTCTCGCCCGTGGCCCCGGTGCAGGCGAAGAAGCCGTCGCCAAGGTGGCTGAGCTCTGCTTGGGGTGTGACGCCGGTCACCAGCCCCGCCCGTCCGGCTGCCACCAGTGACCGGGCGGCGTCGCGGGCGGCGTCGTTCACCGTGGCGCCCGACCCCCGTCCCGGGCGCCGCCAGGGTGGTTCGAGCGCGCCGCCGCCGAGAGCCGACCAGGCCTTGCGGCCGAGCAGCGCCAGCACGGCAGCCAGCGCGACGAGGCCGACGACGGCGACGACGGTGGCGACGACCAAGCGGGTGCCCCAGGCGGCCCGACGGGCTCGCTGAAGTGCATGGGCAGACACCAGGTGCCCGTGCAGCAGGTGGATGATGAAGCCGCTCGCAGCGGGGTCTCGGAGCACCAGCACGACGGCGTAGGGGATCAGCAGCCACCAGGCGAAGCGGGCGAACCGCCGGTAGAGCAGCCGGGAGGTCAGGAACCGCCGGGCGCTGCCGGGGTCGGCCAGCCGGTCCAGGCCCGCCTGCCAGGGCGCGGTGGGGTCCGGCATCAGCAGCCCCGCCCAGGGCGCGGCAGCGGCTGGCTGCCGGTGGTCCGGTGGAGCGGTGACAGCTGGGCCGGCGGCAGCCCGATCGGTGGTGGTGGCGGCGGTGGTGGCGGTGGGTTCGGTGGTGGGTTCGGTGGTGGTGGTGGTGGTGGTGGTGGCGGTGGCGGTGGCGGTGGCGGTGGGTTCGGTGGTGGTGGTGGCGGCACCGGTGGGCTCGGTGGCGGTGGGCGCTGTGCCGATGGGATCGGTGGCAGCTGGGGCTGGGGCTGGGGCTGGTGCTGCGTGGGTCCCCGGTGGTCCGGCGGCGACCTCCACCACGCGCGTGCCAGCCGCGGTCGACAGGATCAGCTCCACGCCGGTGGCCACGGAGACGCCAAGCTCCTGTAGTTGCCGTCGGCTGTGCGGACAGCAGGCCAGCGCGCTGTCCGCGTGGCCGGGCAGGCACACGATCTGCCGCCCCTCGTCGCCGGTGAAGTGGCCTATCGCGTCGCGCAGCCGAGCGTGGGCCTGCAGCGCCCGGCAGGCAATGTCGTCGGCCTCGGTGAGCGGCTCTTCCGGGTGGTCGGGACCTGCGGGCGGCTGCACCGCTGCGGCCCGCAGGTCGAAGAGGTTGCCGGCGACGACGACTGTGCCTGGTCCGTCCCATTCGTCGAGGACGCGGGCGAGGGCGTTCGCGGCCCACATCGTGGCCGGCGTGGCGTCGGGCGTGAGCAGCAGGTTTGCCAGCACGGCGACCCGTCGGCCCATGGCGACCCGCAGTATGACCCGCTCGGGCGGGTGCGTGGCGACATCCCCCATGCTGCTCCCATTCTGGCAGGTCCGAACGCGTGGGACGTAGCGTCGGATCCGCCAGCACGATCGGGCCGGCCCGGAACCCGTGCGTGCCCGGCCACGGCGGCCGGCGCAGGTTCCGGTAGTCGCCGGCCGACCGAGTAGCAGCCGACAGCCGACCGGGGAGCATCGTGACGACGGGTTCCGAGGCGAGCAGAAGGGAGGCCGGCGGCACCGGGGCGGTTCCGGTGACCGTGGGGTGGCCGCAGAGCTGGCGATGGCGCAGCGTCCCGCCGGGACCAGGGCGGGCGGTCGTCTTCGACATCGACGGCGTCCTTTCGGACGCGCTCGGCCGTCAGCACTACCTGGAGCATGGCCGACGGGACTGGGACGCGTTCTTCGACGCGTGCGGAGACGACCCGTTGGTGACCGAGGTCGCCCGCCTGCTGGAGCTGCTCGACGGATCACTGCGGATCGTGCTCTTGACCGGCCGCCCGCTGCGGGTCCAGCCGCAGACGCTGGCGTGGCTCGACCGCTACCACCTGCGATGGGACCTGCTGGTCATGCGGGACCGCGGGGAGCACGCGCGAGCGGCTGCCTTCAAGCATGCAGCGGTGGGCGACCTGCGCCGGGCGGGTCTGGAGCCGGTCCTGGCCTTCGAGGACGACCCGCGCAACCGGGACATGTTCCACCGGGCCGGGATCCCGTGCGTCTACATCCACTCCGGGTACTACGAGTGACGACCGGTCGGCAGCGTCACCTGCTCGACAGCGTCACCTGTTCGGCAGCGTCACCTGTTCGGCAGCGTCACCTGTTCGGCAGCGTCACCTGCTCGGTGCCTGTGGCCGGGTGCGCCGCCCCCGCCTCCGCCTCCGCCGACCGGCCGCAACCATCACCCATGCGGTCACGACGCACCCGGCGGCCGCCAGCTCGGCGGGCAGCGAGCCGGTGCGAGCGAACACGGTCATGCCGTGCCGGAGGCCGACGCCGGCCAGCAGCACGCTGCGCCGGCCGAGCAGGGACCTGGCGAGGACCGCCCCGTTGGGGGTGACCACGTCGGAGTACCCGGTGGGCGCCGCCTGGACCAGGTAGCGACCCTCGGCGATGGCCTGCAACCGGTCGGCGGCGACCTCCTGCGAGGGCACCTGCCCTGTGACGTAGGACGAGGTGTTGGTGGGGACCACCAGGAGGTCGGCCCCGTGGCGGACCGGATCACGCCCCCGGTCCGAGAAGAACACCTCAAAGGAGATCATCGTGCCGAGCGTGGCGACAGGGGTGTGGAGGACGCCGTCGCCGTGCCCAGGGATGGCGTCTCGGGGCACAGCCGACAGGTTGGCGAGGTGCGCGAAGAACGAGCGGTACGGGACGTACTCGCCGAAGGGCACCCGGTGGACCTTCTCGTAGTGGCCGAGGATCGCCCCGGATGGGGACACCGTCACCGCTTCGTTTCGGAACCGGGTGGCGCCGACGTCTTCGGTCACGCCGACGACCATGGTGGCCTGCAGGCGCTGGGCCGTGGCCCGCAGGATCTGCTCCGCCGGGCTTCCGGCCAGCGGACCGGGCAGCGCCACCACGTCCTCGGGCCACACAACGAGCGACGGCTTCCGGCCGCTGGGCGAGGTCGGGACCGCTGCGGTCGCCGCCAGCTGTGCGGCGAAGACGGTGGAAGCGGCCACCTCGGCCTGGCTGACGCCGCGCCGGCCGCCGCCCTGGACGGCGGCGACCCGGAGCATGGTGGTGGTCGGGCCGCCGTCGGGGCCGAGCGCACCGGCGAGGGTGACGGCGACCACCACGGCGGCCGCAGCCGCGCCCGCCGCCGCCAGGCGCACCGGGCTCCGGAGCCGGTCCGGCCGATGGGCCGGCACCTGTCGGCCAGCGCCACGGGCGGTGCTGTGCTGCGGGCCGCCGGCTTCGTGCACTGGGCTGGGCTGCATCCGTCGTCGCTCGAGCGGCGAACGCCGCATGGCCGCCATCGTCGCCATCACCAGTGCCCCCACCCCGGCGCCTGCGAGCCAGACGGCCCCGACGAGCAGCAGGGGGCCGCCGAGGCGGGAGGCGACCGCCAGTGGGCCTGCAGCCTGCCCGAGGGCAACGCTCCCCATCGGCAACCCGCCGAAGGGCCAGGTGTCGCGCAGGGCTTCGGCCAGGAGCATCGCTCCCGGCAGGGCCAGGAGGCGGCCCCGCCCGCTGGGCGTGAGGAGCGCGGCCAGCGCCGTGGTGAGTGCCTCCACCGCCATGAGCACGGCCCCGCCGTAGACATTGAACGACAGGGCCCACCACAGCCCGGGAACGAACACCCCGATCCCGAGGGCCCAGCCCGCGACGAACCGGGCCCGGGCGGGTAGGCCGCCCAGCCGCCACCAGAAGAGGCCGGCCCCGACCAGCGCGAGCGGCCACCAGCCCCACGGCGGTAGGGACAGAGCCATGAGGAGCCCGGCGACGACGGAGGGAATGGTCACCGACCCGCGGCGGCGGACCGGGCTCCCGGTGGTGGGGCTCCCAATGGTGGGGCTCCCGGTTGTGGCACCCTCTGGCTTCGAGGCGAGGTCGTGTCCCCCATGGCCGGTCGGGCTGCCGGGGTCGCCAAGCCGGGCAGTGCCGGACATGCCGGGATCCGAACGATCGAATTCGGAAGTGCCGGCGGCGACAGCAGTGGTGGTGGTGGGCGTGGTGATGGTGGGCGTGGTGGCCCGGTTGGCGGGTGCTGGCGCGGTCTCGGGCGAGGACGGAGCTGCAGAGAGGGAGACCGTGGCGGGCGCGCTGGGGTGGTTCGGCGGCGCCGGGCTCGCTCCGGTCGTCGGCACGCTTCGGGCGCCCGGCGCCCCCGAGCGACGCAGAAGGCGCATCACCGGCCACCCATGCCGAGCCGGACGGCGATCTCGCCGGCGGCGCGCTGGCCCGAGCCGATGCAGGCCGGGATGCCGACTCCGTCAAAGGCGGCGCCGGCCAGAGCCAGCGGTGGGGCCTGGCTGGCCACCGCGGTGACGCGGGCGACCCAGCTCGGGTGGCCGACCCGGTACTGCGGGAACGCATCCACCCAGCGGGTCACGACCGCGTCGACCGGGTCGTCGACGTCGCCCGCGGTGGCGCGCAGCTCTGCCAGCAGGCGGCGCACGAGCACGGCGTCGTCCAGGCGCATCGCCCGGTCGTCTCCGAAGCGACCCGCCGACATCCGGACCAGCACCGGGCCGTCCTCGCCGAGGTGCGGCCACTTGGTGGACAGCCAGGTGACGCCCGTCGTAAGCAGTCCCTGCTCGACGGGCACCAAGTAGCCGGTCCCGGGAGCGTGGCGCCATCGGGCAGCGGTCCCCGCCGGGCTGAACGCGAAGGTGACCGTGCTCACGGACCCGTAGTCGATCGCGCCGAGCAGCGTGGCCAGCCGGTCGGTGTGGTGCTCGGCCGCCCCGGCGATCTCGGGGTCCTGTGCAGTCTCGGGGTCCTGTGCGACCGCCGCGGCATCGGTGTCTCCCAGGTCGGGCGGCGGGGCAGCGCCCGGGCTCGAACCGTTCCGGCGGCCGTCGGTCGGCACGCGTGGGTGCACGTGAGCGAGGAGCCGTGCCGCCACCGGTGCCGGTACCGCCAGGACCAGGCCGTCGGCGGCGATCGGGCCGTCGGGCGTGTGGAGCTGCCACGTCCAGTGTCCCTGCCGGCGCATGGCCGCCACGTATTCGACGGGCGTCGAGGTGAGGACGGTGACGCCGCTGCGAACCAGGTCGTCCGCCAACCGGTCGACCAGCCGGTGCAGGCCGCCGCGAACGGTGAGGAACATGGGGCCGACCGGCGGGACCGCAGCAGAGCGGTCGGCCGCAGCGACGGCTGGTGGTCGCAGCCCGCGCATCAGGCTGCCGCCAGAGCGGCACGCGTGCAGCAGTGCCGGGAAGACCGCGGCAGCGCTCATGGACGCCGTCGGCCCGGCGTTGATCCCCCCGACCAGCGGGTCGGCCAGCCGGCCGGCCACCTGGCGGCCGAGATGCCGTTCGACCAGATCGCGCACGGCGTCGTCGGCCCCGTCCCGGTCGGCCTCGTGCGGGGCACACCGGTGGGTGGCCCCGCTGTCGGCCGGTGGGCGGGCCAGCAGGTCGAGAGCAGCGCGCGCGAGCCCGGCGGGACCGAGGATCCCGGAGCGGGCCAGCGGCAGGAGCCGGGTGGGGACCCCCAGGACGATGCCGTCGGGCAGCTTCCGCAGGCGGCCGCGGGCCCACAGGGCGGCACCGCTGGTCCCGGGTTCGACGAGGTCGTCACCGAGGCCCACGGAGCGGCAGAGCTCGACCGCTTCGGGCCGGCGGGCCACGAAGGCGTCCGGTCCGACGTCGACGCCGACCCCGCCCACCACCGCGGCGCGGATCTTGCCGCCGAGCGCGGTCCCGGCCTCCACGACGGTTACTCGGGCTCCTTCGGCGGCGAGGTCGCGTGCCGCGGCGAGGCCGGCGATGCCACCACCTACGACCGCAACGGCCGGTCCGGTCGCGTTCATCGCGGTGCGCGCCCTGGCCTTGCCGCTGTGCGGCGCGTGCCACGCCGGCATCGCGGTGCGCGTGCGGAGCCGGTCACGGCGGCACGCTCCCCGGCAACCGCCCCGCAGTGCCCGCTTCGCCCACTGGCGTGTCGTGGACGAGCCTCACCAGCCGCTCCAAGATGGCGGGGTCGCACTCGGGCAGGACGCCGTGGCCGAGGTTGAAGACGTGGCCGGTGCCCCCGCCGCGGGCGAGGACGTCGAGCGCGGCATCCTCCACGACTGGCCACGGTGCCAGGCAGAGGGCCGGATCAAGGTTTCCTTGGACGGCCCGGCCGGGGCCGACCCGTTGCCGGGCCAGGTCCAGCGGCACCCGCCAGTCGACCCCCACCACGTCCGCTCCGGCCGCGGCCATCTGCGGGAGCAGCTCCCCTGTGCTCACGCCGAAGTGGATGCGAGGAACGCCGGCGGCGGCCAGGGCGCCGAGGACCTTGGTGCTTGCTGGCCGGGCGAACCGCTCGTACTCCTGAGGCGACAGAGCGCCCGCCCAGCTGTCGAACAGCTGCACGGCGGCGGCACCGGCGTCGACCTGGGATCGCAGGGATGCCACAGCCAGATCGGCGAGACGGTCCGTGAGCGCCGCCCACAGCTCGGGGTCACCGTGCATGAGCGCTTTGGTCCTGGCGTAGGTGCGCGACGGGCCGCCCTCGATCAGGTAGCTGGCCACGGTGAACGGCGCTCCGGCGAACCCGATGAGCGGTACGCCGAGGGGCCGTAGCAGCTCCACGACCAGGCGGACCGCCTGAAGTACGGCTGCGGTGTCCTGTTCGGGGTCGAGCGGCCGGAGCCGGCCGAGATCGGCGGCGCTGCGGAACGGTTCGGCCACGACCGGTCCCCGGCCGGCGACCACGTCGACCCCGAAGCCGATGGCCGCGACGGGGACCACGATGTCGGAGAAGAGGATGGCGGCGTCCACGCCGTAGCGGCGGACGGGCTGCATGGTGAGCTCGGCCACGAGCTCGGGGTCGGCGATGGCCCGCAGGATGCTGCCGGATCCGCGGGCAGCCCTGTACTCGGGGAGGGAGCGCCCGGCCTGCCGCATGAACCACACCGGCACCCGGTCGACCGGTAGGCCACGGCACGCGCGCAGGAAGCGGGGCTCCTCGCCGTGGGCGTCCTGACCTGGTCCGGGCATGAGACGACGCTAATCGCACCGGGACCACGGGACCCAGCGGGGGTTCCGGGCGCTCCGCCGGGGTGACCGGTTCGCCGAGCCGACCAGCAGGCGCGGTGACCGTTCCGCCATTGCGCCCGACCGCCCGCCGGCAGGGGTGCTGGGGCGACCGTTTCGCCGGGCCGGCCCGAACGGTCCCGGCCAGCGCGTAAGATCGGAGATTCCCCGGAGTCTGGGTGAGGAGGGGCCGACCTAGCGATGGACACCGAGCTCGAGGCCGAACAGGCGCACGTCGACTTGGCCTACCAGCGCCTCGAGCAGCTGCGGTCCGAGGCCGAGGGTCTGCTGCGCTCGGTGCTCGACCAGGGACGCGGGGGAACCCACCAGTTCCGGGCCGAGCGCGACGTCATCGTCAGGACCAGCCTGGCCCGGATCGACCAGCTCGACATCGGGAACCAGGCGCTGTGCTTCGGCCGGATCGACCGCCGGGTCGACGGTGGGCGGGCGGAGGCGTTCCACATCGGGCGCCTGGGTGTGTCAGGTGCCGGTCAGGAGCCACTGGTCGTCGACTGGCGCGCCCCGGTGGCCGAGCCGTTCTACCGCGCCACGGGTCGCGACCCGATGGGGCTGGTCCTGCGCCGGCACCTGGCTGCGCAGGGCAGGCGCATCCTCGGGCTCGAGGACGAGTACTTCGCGGCCGACGGCGATGTGGCCGACGGGGACGGGGCGGCGCTCCCCATGGGTGGACCGGGCGCGCTCCTTTCAGCGTTGAGCGACGTCCGGACCGGGTCGATGCGCGACATCGTGGCCACCATCCAGCGGGAGCAGGACGAGATCATCCGCTCCCCGCTGCCCGGTGTCCTCGTCGTGCAGGGCGGGCCCGGGACCGGCAAGACCGCGGTGGCCCTGCACCGGGCGGCCTACCTGCTCTACACCCACCGGTTCCCGCTGGAGCGCCAGGGAGTGCTGGTCATCGGGCCGAACCCGCTCTTCCTGCGCTACATCGAGCAGGTCCTGCCGTCCCTGGGTGAGAGCGGCGTCACGCTGTCCACAGTTGGCGGGCTGGTGCGGTCGGCGACCGTCCGTGGCCAGGACTCGGCCACCGTGGCCCGCCTGAAGGGCGAGCCTCGGATGGCCCGGGTGGTGGCCCGCGCCGTGCGCACCCGCCAGCGCCCGCTTCGACGGTCGGTGGCCGTGCCCTTCGGCGCGGTCACGTTGCACCTGACGCCCGAGGACTCCGCCGCCATCGTGGCGGCCGTCCGCCGGCGCCCCGGCACGCACAACGGGCGGCGCCGGCTGGTGGAGCAGCTGGTGGTCCGGCGGCTGTCGGAGGACTACGAGCAGCGGACCCGGCCGTACCAGGACCGGTTGGAGAGCGGCGACGCGGACGGTGACGCTGCGTCCTGGTCCGACGAGCAGTCGGAACGGGTCGAGCTGGGCCGGTCGATTCGAGCGGTGCCCGCGCTCGGCGAAGCCCTGGACCGCATGTGGCCCCGGCTCAGCGCCGAGGAGCTCGTGCACGACCTGCTCGGCGCCCCGCCCTTGCTGGCGCTGGCGGCCCAGGGCATCCTGTCGCCCGGCGAGCAGCGCGTGCTGGTCCGGCCGCGCAGCACGGCGCTCGACGAGATCCCGTGGACGGCAGCCGATCTGGCGCTGATCGATGAGGCCCGCCTGCTGCTCGGCCCGCGCCATCCTCGGTCGGCCGACGCCGACGTGGTGACGGCGTACGGACACATCGTCGTCGACGAGGCGCAGGACCTGTCCCCGATGCAGCTGCGGATGGTGGCTCGCCGGTCGCTCTCCGGATCCATCACGGTCGTCGGTGACATCGGGCAGGCGACCGGGCCGTGGTCGCCTGCCAGCTGGAGCGAGGTCACCCGTCACCTGCCGCAGCAGCGCCCGCCCCGGCTGGTGGAGCTGACCGTGAGCTACCGGACGCCCGCCGAGGTGGTCGAGGTGGCGGCCCCTGTCCTGGCTGCTGCCGCCCCTGGCCTGATGCCGCCGACACCCGTCCGGCGCACCGGCGTCCCACCCCGGTTCGTGGACGTGCCTGACCCCGAGTCCCTGGTGGCGGCGGTCGTCGATGCGGCGCAGGCCCTGGTGGCCGAGGTCGCTCCCGGCACGGCGGCCGTCCTGGCGCCGGCGTCGCTGGTCGGGGAGCTGGCCGTTGGGCTCGACGCGGCAGGGGTCAGCGCCACCGATCCGCGTCGCGACGGCCTCGGCGCACCGCTCAGCCTGCTCCCCGTCGACCTGGCCAACGGCCTGGAGTTCGACGGCGTCGTGGTGGTCGAGCCCATCGCTGTCGTCGAGGAGTCCATCCAGGGTCTGCGGGCGCTGTACGTCGCCCTGACCCGTCCCACCCGCCGCCTGACGATGGTGCATGCCCGCCCGCTCCCGGCCCCGTTGGCGGGCGTGCAGCCCGGCGGTGCCGGCGCCAGAGGGCGAGGGGCCGACGGCAACGGCCGGACATCCCCTGCTCCTGCGACAGTTCCGGCCCCGGCCCCGGCCCCGGCCCCGGCCCCGTCCCCGTCCGGCGAGCCCGGTGGGCCTGCCGGCCGCCTCTGAGGCACCGCCGCCGGTTGTCGTCAAACGGCCCTGCCAGCGTGTTGGCGCGGACGGTGCATTTTCCGCTAGGAAAGGCGCCGTGACCGAGGCCATCACGGTCGAACCAGCTGCCACCCACCGCCACGTGCCTGAGCGCCCGCCGCTGCTGGCCGTCGGCGTGATGATCTGGCTCGGGTCCGACCTCATGTTCTTCAGCGGGTTGTTCGCCGCGTATTTCACGCTGCGCGCCCATGCGACAGTGTGGCCGCCGACCGGGACGAAGCTCGACCTGGTGCAAGCCGGGATCTTCAGCGTCGTCCTGATCGCTTCGAGCCCGACGTTCCAGCTCGGGGTGTGGGCCATCGAGCGCGGCGACCGGGCCAAAGCCCGGGCCTGGGTGATCATCAGCTTCCTGATGGGTGCCGCCTTCGTCGGCAACACGCTCTACGAGTGGCACAGCTTGCTGTCGAAGGGCTTTGCCCCGCACACCAACGCCTACTGGTCGCTGTTCTTCGTGATGACGGGCATCCACGGCCTCCACGTCGTTCTCGGACTGGTGGTGATGCTCTTCCTGCTGGGGCGGATGTCGGGCTCCAAGGGTGACCCGGGTGAGACCAACGTCTACCAGGCGGTCGGGTACTACTGGCACTTCGTCGACTTCATGTGGATCGGCATCTTCAGCTGCCTGTTCCTGCTGAAGACCGGGTAGGGGCCGTCATGGCGACCGTCAGAAGGACGATGCACGTCCGGTACCTCCTGCCGGCGGCCGTGGTGGCCGCCGTCGGCCTCGGCGGCCTGCTGACGTCCTTGTCCGCAGGGGCCAGCACCCGCTCCCGCGCCCCGTCAGGGACCCATGCGATCGCTGCCCCCACGCCGCCGATCCGGTACGTCGGGAACTTCACGCCGGCACAGGTCCACGAGGGCCAGGTGCTGTTCGAGGCGAACTGCTCCTCCTGCCACGGCACCCAGGCCGAGGGCAGCGCGGTGGCTCCCGACCTGCAGGGCCTGGGGCCCGCCACCGTCGACTTCTGGGTCTCGACGGGCCGCATGCCGTTGGCCGACGCCTCAGTCCAGGCGACACGCAAGCCGGCCCGGTTCGACAACCAGCAGGCGACCGCCATCGCTGCCTACGTGGCGTCGTTGGCTCCCACCGCACAAGGCTTCCCGAGCGGCATCCCCTACGTGGACACGCAGGCGGGCAGCCTGTCCATGGGGAACCGCCTGTTCGTCCTCAACTGCGCGGCCTGCCACACGATCACCGGTGCCGGTGACGCCTTGGCCGAAGGCGCCTACGCTCCGAGCCTGCACGTGGCCACCTCGACCCAGGTGGCCGAGGCCGTCCGGACCGGTCCCGGCAACATGCCGGTGTTCGGGCCGGGCACCCTGAGCAACGCCCAGGTGGCCGACATCGTCGCCTACGTGACCGGTCCTATCCAGCACCCGAACGACCGGGGTGGCATCGGCCTGGGCGGGATCGGCCCGGTGGCCGAGGGGTTCGTGGCCCTGCTGATCGGTGTGGGGGGGATCATGTTGATCGCCTTCTGGCTCGGGGAGCGAGCATGAGCGACGTGACGACCGACGAACCCGGCGGCCTCGCGGAGGGGCATGCTCCGAAGGAGCCGCTGCCGCTGGCCTCGTTCGACGACCCCCACCTGCAGCCCCTGGCCAAGCAGCCGGCCCGAGCGGAGGGTGTGGTGGGCATCCTGCTCCTGCTCGGTCTGCTCGGCTTTGCCGCCTACGGAGCGGTGTACTGGGTCGGCGGCCAGCCACAGGTCGAAGGCATCTCCCTCGGTGTGGGCCTGTTCTGCTTCGGGTTCGGCCTCTCCGCGTGGGGAAAGTACCTTCTGCCCCAGGGCCCGTTCATGGAGAAGCGCCACAAGCTCGCGTCCAGCGACGACGAGCGTGCCGCCATGGCTGCTGCCATCGTGGAGCGCGGCGGCATGATGGTGAAGCGGCGGAGCTTCCTCGGCGGCATCCTGGGCATCGGCGGTGCCGTGATGGGCGTGGTGCTGGCCTTCCCGCTGCTGCGGTCGCTCGGTCCGGTACCGGCCAAGACCTTCGACGTCACCAACTGGCACAAGGGAAGTCGTCTCGTCGACAACCTCGGGCGGCCCGTCCACGTGGCCGATCTCGAGGTCGGCGGATCCCTCACCGTGTTCCCCGAGGGCTACACCTCCGAGGAGGCCATGGCGGTCGACCAGACCATCCTCATCAGGGTTGCGGGTCCCGACGTGGACGTGGTGACCGAGCCCAGCCGAGCCACCTGGGGCCCCGACGGCTACCTGGCGTTCTCCAAGGTGTGCACGCATGCCGGATGCCCGGTCGGGCTGTTCCAGCACCAGACGCTGCAGCTCCTGTGCCCCTGCCACCAGTCGCTCTTCAACGTCGGCCAGGGCCGCCCTGCCACCAACGTCTTCGGCCCGGCGCCCCGACCGCTTCCCCAGCTGCCGCTGTACGTGGACGAATCGGGGTTCCTCAGGTCGCAGGCCGGCTATGACCAGCCCATCGGGCCTGGATTCTGGGAGCGGACGACGACGTGAGCACCTCCTCCTCCTCCTCCTCCTCCTCCTCCTCCTCCACCACCACCGGCAGCCTGTCGCGGCGCCGGAGCACGCCCGTCGACTCCGGGCTCGGCTGGCTCGACGATCGCCTCGGTGTGGCCAAGGGCGGCCGCATCTTCATGGACAAGATCTTTCCCGACCACTGGTCGTTCCTGCTGGGGGAGATCGCCCTCTACTCGTTCGTGGTCCTGCTGGCCACCGGCGTCTTCCTGACGCTGTACTTCGTGCCTTCGGCGGCGCAGACCGTGTACCACGGCGTCTACAAGCCCCTCGACGGCGTCAAGATGTCCGAGGCGTACGCGTCGTCGGTGAACATCTCGTTCGCGGTGCGCAGCGGCCTCGTCATCCGCCAGATGCACCACTGGGCTGCAGACGTCTTCATCGGGTCCATCGCGGTGCACATGTGCCGGATCTTCTTCACCGGTGCGTTCCGCAAGCCCCGCGAGCTCAACTGGATCGTGGGCGTCAGCCTGCTGTTCCTGGCAATCGTCAACGGCTTCTTGGGCTACTCGCTGCCCGATGACCTCATCTCCGGCACCGGCATCCGGATCGCCTACTCGATCCTGCTGTCCATCCCGCTGGTCGGGTCGTACCTGGCGACCCTGGTGTTCGGCGGGGTGTTCCCCGGAGACGGCAGCATCATCCCGCGGTTCTTCATCCTGCACGTGCTGATCCTGCCGGCCATCATCGCCGGGCTGATCGGTGCCCACCTGTTCATGCTGGTCCGCCAGAAGCACACCCAGTTCCCTGGCCACGGCCGGACCGAGGACAACGTGGTGGGCTCGCCGATGTTCCCCACCTTCATGGCCAAGACGACCGGCTTCCTCTTCATGGTGACCGGCGTGCTGTGGGCGCTCGGCGGGCTGGCCCAGATCAACCCGATCTGGCAGTTCGGCCCGTATGTCCCCTACAAGATCTCCTACGCCGTCCAACCGGACTGGTACATGGGCTGGCTCGACGGGGCGATGCGCATCATGCCGTCGTGGGAATTCGCCGGGTTCGGGCACACCATCCCGTTCATGGTCTTCCTGCCGGGTGTGTTGTTCCCGGGGCTCACGTCTATCCTCTTCATCTTCTGGCCGTTCATCGAACAGAAGCTCACCGGCGATCGAGCGGAGCACCACCTCCTCGACCGGCCTCGCGACCGGCCGCGGCGCACCGCCGTCGGTGCTGCGTTCCTGGCCTTCTACTTCATGCTGTTCTGCGCCAGCTCGACCGACGTCCTCGCCAACTTCTTCCAGGTCTCGCTCAACGTCGTGCTCTGGACGTTCCGGTTCGTCGTCTTCATCGTGCCGATCATCGTCGGCCTGTTCACCTACCGGATCTGCCTCGACATGACCGGTGTGTCCCATGTGGGCAAGCGCAAGCGGGCCGTCCTGATCGTGCGGTCCGCGACCGGTGAGTACACCACGGTCGACACCGAGGCCCGGCCCGGAGATGGCCATCACGAGCTGGAGCCGATGCTCGTCCCCGGGTTCATCGAGGGGTTGGACGGCGACGGGGCCGAGGGCGGCGAGCCCGGAGTCCGCCGGGTCGTCCGGCGGCCCTGACCGCAGCGGCGCCGACGTCGGGTTCACCGGAGCCCCGTCTGGCCACGGCGGCCGACGTCGGCGAGGTGGTCCGGCTGGCTGGCGTCATGTACCGGGAGCTGGGTGCCGCCCCGCCAGCGCTGGCGCAGGAGCAATTCACCCGCTGGGAGCGGGCGGCGGGCGCCGCGGTCCGCCAGCGCCTGGGGGCCGACCTGGTGATCGTGGTCTGCGAAGACCCCGGTATACCCGGCAGGCTGATCGCCTGTGGTGCGGGCACCGTGGCTGTACGGCTGCCCAACCCCTGGCATCCGGACCCGAGAGTGGGCTACGTCCAGTGGATGTCGACCGAGCCCGGCCACCGGCACCAGGGACATGCACGGGCGGTGCTGCGGCGCTTGGTGGCCTGGTTCGAGGCCGGAGGCATCGGCACCGTCGAGCTCCACGCCAGTGCCGGCGGAGCGCCGCTGTACCGGTCCGAGGGATTCTGGGGCGGCAGCACCGGACTGGCCATGCGCTATCGGGCGTGGGACCCGCCGCCGGGGTCGCCCGAGGGAAGCTGGGGACCGGCGACACCCGGGAAGCCCGTGGGCGGCGGCGAGCCGGCCGGTGGCGATCCGGTGGCTCACCAGGGCTGAACAGGGTCTCCGGCCGGGGAGCCAGTATGGCGACCGCGGGCCCGCATGCCCGGGACCACGACCGCCGGAGGACGCGGCGCCGCCCTTGTCAGATGGTGCCGCCCCGACGGCTCTCCACCGTGTAGCCGATGGCCGCCGCGAACACGGCGGCGAAGCCCGGTGCGAGCAACCACGTGCCGAAGACGGTAGCCAGCGCGCACGAGAACAGCCCCATGCCCATAACGAACGGCCAGATGCTCGAGCTTGGGAACGCACCGATCACACCGGCGCCCTCGGCGAGCGTGCCGTCGTCCCGGTCCTCGGGACGTGGGGTCATCCGCTGTGACCACCACAGGTAGTAGCTGCCCGGGACGAGCCCGAGCAGGACGGCGCCGATCAGCATGACAGTGCCGGACTGCTCGTACGACCAGAACCAGTAGCCCACCCCCGTCACGAGGAAGAACAGGGCCACGCCCACCAGGAGCCGGGCTTCGATCTTCATGGGTTGCGCTCCTCTGTGCTGCTCGTGCTCGTGCCAGGGACGGCGGGCTGCCGCCGGTCAGGCATCGGTGGTGCCGTCGCCGGCGCCGGACGCGCCCCGTGCCCCTGCGCCGACCAGCTCGTAGTCGGCAGTGCCGTGCCCGTGAGCGATGGTGCGGGCATCGGGGTGGTTGTAGTCCCAGGTGGGCCGCTCCGAGCGGATGGGCGGCAGCTTCTCGAAGTTGTGGTGGACGGGGGGCGAGCTGGCGAACCACTCCAACCCGTGGCCGTCCCACGGGTTGTCCCCGGCGGGCACCGGGTTGCGCCACGACACCCAAAGGTTGACGAGCATGATGAGGAACGACAGCCCGATGATGAACGCCCCGACGGTCGACGCCACGTTCAGGCTCGCCCACCCGAGCCCTGCCGGGTAGGTAGCGACGCGCCGGGGCATGCCGTGCAGCCCCAGGACGTACTGCGGCAGGTAGGTGAGCCAGAAGCCGACGAACATCGTCCAGAAGTGGGCCTTGCCCAAGCCGTCGTGCAGCATCCGTCCGAACATCTTGGGGTACCAGAAGTAGAGCCCGGCAAAGCCAGCGAACACAGTCGTGCCGAAAAGCACCTGGTGGAAGTGGGCAACGACGAAATAGGTGTCGTGCGTGGCAAAGTCGATGGGCGGTGAAGCGAGCATGACCCCGGTGAGGCCACCCATAAGGAAGGCGAGCAGGAAGCCGACGCAGAAGAGCATCGGCGTCTTGAAGCTGATCTGGCCGCGCCACATGGTGCCGATCCAGTTGAAGAACTTCACCCCGGTGGGGACGGCGATCAGCAGCGAAAGCAGGGAGAAGAACGGCAGCAGGACGGTGCCGGTGGTGAACATGTGGTGAGCCCACACCCCGGTCGACAAGGCGGCGATGGCGATCGTGGCGAACACCAGGCCCTTGTAGCCGAACACCGGCTTGCGCGAGAAGACGGGGATGATCTCGGTGGCGACACCGAAGTACGGCAGGGCCAGGATGTACACCTCGGGATGCCCGAAGAACCAAAAGAGGTTCTGGTAGAGGACGGGCACGCCGCCGCCAGCCACCGAGTAGATGTGGGTCCCGAGATGGCGATCCGTCCACAAAAAGACCATGGCCGCAGTGAGCACGGGGAAGGCGATCAGGATCAGCAGAGCGGTGACCAGCATGTTCCACGTGAAGATAGGGAGGCGCCACATCGTCATCCCCGGCGCACGTAGGTAGAAGATCGTCGCCACCAGGTTGACGCCGGTGAACACCGCAGAGAACCCGGTCAGGAACAGCGAGATGATCCAGAGGTCCGCTCCCGGCCCGGGTGAGTACGCCGAAGTCGACAGCGGGGCATATGCCACCCAGCCGAACGCGGCAGCACCGGTCGAGGTGAGGAAGCCGAGGAGCATGGTGATGGAGCCGGTGAGGTAGAGCCAGTAGGAGAAGGCATTCAACCGGGGGAACGCCATGTCGGGCGCCCCGACCTGCATCGGGACGATGTAATTGGCCAGGCCGCCGAAGGCGAACGGCCCAGCGAACAGGTACAGCATCAGGCTGCCGTGCATGGTGAACAGCTCGTTGTACGTCTGCAGGCTCATTCCGATACCGCTCGGCGAGCTGAGCTGCACGCGCATCAGCAGGGCCATGAAGCCGCTCAGGTAGAACATCACCATGGCCGTGATCATGTAGTTGATGCCGATCACCTTGTGGTCGGTGCTCGTCAGCCACTTGACGACGAACGTGGGTTCGTCGTGGTGCTCGGCGTGCTCCGGATGGTCACTGGCGCCGGCCGGTGGACGGTGCTGCAGCAGGGTCATGAAGTGGCCTCTTCTGTGACGCGGATGACGCGGTCTATGGAGCGGTCGACGCGGTGGACGGGGTGGTGCGTGCAGAGTTGGACGCAGGCGGTGCAGTGCTCGCAGGGCCGGTGGGAGTGGTACCCGAGGACGCGCCGGCCACGGTCGACGACGGAGCAGCGGAGGAGCCGGAGGCGCCTGCCGAGCGGGCACCTGACGCCGACCTTCCCGAGGTGCCGGCTGTACCGGCCGCCGACGCAGTCCCCGGCTGGGCGACCGAGCTCTGGTCGGGCTGGGGCTGCGAGCCGGTTACCCAGGCGTCGAACTGGGCCGGGGGCAGGGCCACCACGTGGAAGAACATCTGCGCGTGGTACAGGCCGCACAGCTGGGTGCACTGGGCACGGTAGATGCCGGACCGAGCCACGTTGAAGTCGAACCGGTTGGTGACGCCGGGCAGCGCGTAGCGGCTGAAGTTGAACTGGGGCACGTAGAACCCGTGGACCACGTCGTTGGAGACGAGGGTGATCCGGACGGTCTGGCCGACCGGCAGGACGAGCCCGGGACCGAGGCAGTCGTTGGGGGTTGGAGCGCTGGCCGTGCAGGTGTTGCCGTTCAATCCCACCGGGTCGGGGTTGTCGGTCCGCACGCCCTGGACGAAGACGTGCTGGTTCGTGTAGTCGAACCGCCAGCCCCACTGGAAGGCAGTGACCTTCACGGCGACGGCAGGCGTGGGTGACACGTTGTCGACCTTGTTCTCGGTGAAGACGGTGAAGCCGAACAGCACCAGGACGATCACGATGGGGACGGCGGTGTAGAAGATCTCCAGGGGGATGTGGTACTGGAATTGCCGGGGCATGGCGTCGGACCGGCGGCGGTAGCGGACGACGGACCACAGGATGAGGCCGCCGGTGATGACGCCGACCACGATGGCGGCGATGACGGTGCCGGCGTACAGCAGGAACTCGTCGTGCGCCTGGCTGGTCTGGCCGCGGTACCCGTAGAAGGTGGGGAGCTGGCAGCCGCCGAGCAGGAGGGGCAGCGACGCTGCGCCGATGCCGGCTAGGCGCCGCCGCCGCTGCGCGTGGCGCCCGACATCGTCGCCGTGCGCATGGCTGCGGCTCTGAAGCGTGCCACGGCGGCCGCGCCCGTCATCGCGCGGGCCGGGCACCGATGTGGACGGAGGCGAGGCGGTCACGCCGAGGAGACTAGCCAACGCGTCCTTCGCCCTACTAGTCGAGTCGGGCGAGCCCTGTGCCTACCGTGCTGCCAGCCGGTGTGCCAGCCGTGCTGCCTGGCTGTTCGGGGAGCGGAGCGGCCACGAGCACCGCGAGCGACGGTGTGACACGCTGGCACCGATGCCTGGCCGGTACGAGCCGCACGCGCAGCGCCGCCGCCGGGGGTCAGCTGCCGGTCGTCGGTCGCTCGTTGGGCGGTGATGTCTCTGCCGCGGCGCTGGTCGTGCTGCCGCTGGCCTGGGCGTCGGCCATGCCCTTCTTGTACTCGGCCTGGGCCGACCCCAGGGAGTGGAACAGCTTCGGCAGCTTGCTGCCACCAAAGAAGACGATCAGGGCAACGACGACCAGGATGATCGCCCAGTCGGAGTCCAGCACGGCGAACATGGGCCTGCCTCTCTCACGCGGCGGCGCCCCGGAACGGACAGGCGCATCATCACACTACTACCGGGTGCGTGGCCGGGACCACCGGGCCCCCGGTGGAGCAGCCGCAGATGCCGGCGGCATTGCCACGGTCAGCCGATCAGCCGGCCAGCAGCACGCCGAGCACCAGGGCGGCGATGGAGGCTGCCGCCGCCATGGCGCCCCACACGGCCAGCCCAACCTTGGAGCGGGCCCGGCCGTGCAGCCAGGCGCCGAGGCCCGCGGCTGCCACGACGGCGATCTTGACGCCGAGCACCACGTTCCAGGCGGCGGCCTGGTTGCCCGCCGTCGCGGTCACGTTCCACACGCCGGTGCCGACGAGCAGGACGTACGCGGGCCACTGGAGGCGCGAGAAGGCGCGACCGAGCGAGCGCGGGGCGTCGGGACCCGCTCGTCGCGCCGCGGGGAGCAGGCCGACCATGGTGATCTGGCCGCCCACCCACACCGCGGCGCCGAGGACGTGGAGCGACAGCCGGACGGCGGTGAGCGCCGGGGCCAGCCCGGCAACGAGGAGCCCGGCGTCCGGTCCTACCAGCCGAGGCACCTCAGGACGAGGGTGGGCGCACGACCGGCCTGGCCTACTTGCCCTGCCAAACCGGGGGACGCTTCTCGGCGAAGGCGACCGGGCCCTCCATGGCGTCAGCCGACGAGAAGACGATGCCCACGGCCTCGGCGTTGAGCTTCCACGCTTCGGGCTCGGTAAGCCCGGCAGCCCGGCGCATGACCCGCTTCGACCACTGCAGCGCCAGGGGCGCGTTGGCGGCGACCGTGGCGGCGAGGGCAAGGGCCTCGTCGATGAGGCGGTCTGCCGGGACGACCCGGTTGACCAGGCCCAGCGCCGCAGCGCGCGGTGCATCGATGGGATCGCCGGTGAGCGCCAGCTCCATGGCGATAGCCAGCGGCAGGCGCTGCGGGAGCCGGAACAGCCCGCCCGCCCCGGCGACGAGCCCGCGCTTCGCCTCGGGGATGCCGAACACGGCGTGCTCAGCCGCGACCACCAGGTCGCACGACAGCATGATCTCGCAGCCGCCGGCCAGGCACGAGCCGTTGACCGCGGCGATCAGCGGCTTCGGGAAGTCCCGCTCGGCGATGCCGGCGAAGCCACCCGACGCCCCCAGGATGGCGCCGCCCTCCCCCGAAGCGAAGGCCTTCAAGTCCATGCCAGCCGAGAACGCCTTGTCGCCGGCGCCGGTCAGGACGACCACAGCGCACGAGCTGTCATCCGCAAGCTCGTCGAGGGCGGCCGACAGCAGCCCGGTCACCTCGCCGTTGATGGCGTTGCGCGCCTCGGGGCGGTTGATGGTCAGGATCTCGATCTGCCCGCGCCGCTCTCGCTCGACTGCTGCCATTGCGTGTCCCTCCATGTGTGTGTGTGGCGTGCCGGCCGTCACGTGCCGTCGGGCCGGTGCTCCCCTCGGTGCCGGTGCCGGTGCCGGGTACGCCGCCGCCGATGGGCGTGCCCCGGCTGGCCCGGCCAGTCTGGCCGACGGCGCCGCCCGGTGCCCAGTCGGTTCCCCGGGGGCGGCCCGGTCAGGTGCTCGTTCATGCCGGTCGCAACGGGTCCGTCCCATGCCGGCTGCAGCCGTCCTGCGGTGCCGACTACAGGGGTCCTGCCGCACCGCCCACAATCAGTAGCCGTCGGGGTGCGGCTCCCTGCGCAGCAGCTCACGGGCGGTGGTGGGGCTCTTGTGGCCGCTCCGACGCGCCGACAACGACTCGTGTCGCGTCGCGATCCCCTCTCTTGCGCCGGTGCCACCGCCAGCATCATCGAGTCGGACGTGGCTCGAAGCAGAGCGGTGCCGGCGAGGCGCCGCAGGCGCTCGTTGCCTCGGCACCTGTCCCGGAGCCCATGGCCCTGGCGGAGCCCATGGCTCTGGTGCCTGTCTCGGGATCCACGGCAGGGTCCATTGTCATGCCCGGCGCGCAGGAGGGTGCTGTGACCTCGGTCGGATCCCGGGGCGCGCATGGACGGCGCCAGACGCGGCAGCGAAGCCGATGGCGGGCGGGCGCCCGGCACATGGCCGGCGGGGTCGCGCTGTTGGCCGGTGCCGCGCTGGTTGCCGTGGTGGCGCCGCGGGCTACGCCGGCCACGTCGGCGGTCGCCGTCCCGCCCGGGATCACGCCGCCGGCGGCACCCGGCTCGCCGGGCGTCACCGTGGCCGGGGTCCGCTGCGGGCCGCTACAACGCCAGCTGCCCTGGTCCGCGTACGCCCCGGTCTGCCTTCCGGCCTGGCACGGCGACAACGGCGGCGCCACTGCCAACGGTGTGACCCGCACCACGATCACCCTCACCTACCGGATGGCGACGACGGACATCCTGTCCCTGTTGTACGCGGAGGTTCCCCAGACGGTGGTCGGCACCAACGCCGAGGCGGTCCACACCATGCAGTCCTACATCGACACGTTCAACCACTACTTCGAGCTGTACGGGCGCAAGGTCGTGCTCCGCCCGTACGTCGGGCAGGGCGACTTCATCAGCGAGGACCAGGGCTCAGGGCTCGCCCAGGCGCAGGAGGACGCGCTGACGGTTGCCGACAACCTCCACGGCTTCGCCGACATGTCGCTCATCGACTCGAGCGTGATCTACGCGGACGCACTGCAGCAGGCCAAGGTGCCGGTGTTCGGCCTCTACCTGCAGAGCGCCGGGTGGTACCAGCGGGGAGCGCCCTACCAGTACACGGTGGGCCCCGACTGCACGGCGAGCGCGGCGGCGCTGGCGGACATCCTGGGCAGCTCGGGCATGGCCAATGCACGCGCCGCCTACGCCGGGCCGGCGCTGCGCGACCACCGGCGCGTGTACGGCGTCGTCTACCCCGACAACCCGCAGGCCGTCCGCTGCGAGCAGCTCCTGGCCCAGCGGATGGCTGCCGCCGGCCATCCCATCACCACCGCGGTGGGCTACGAGTTCGACGTCGCCACCCTGCAGACCGCGGCCCAGAACGCGATCGGCCAGCTCCAGTCCAGCGGGGTCACCACGGTGATCTGTGCATCGTGCGACCCGGTTTCGCCCATCTACTTCCTGCGTGCCGCCAACCAGGCAGGGTACAGCCCCGAATTCGTGGTCCAGTCGTATTTCGCCGGGGGAACGTCCTCGATGGACGGCTTCGTCCAGAACATCGTGGCGAGATCGGGCGCGGGTAGCGAGGCCGGGGAGATCCTCGCCCTCGGCAGCGGTGGGCAGGTGACCCGGAGCTCCGAGGCACTGCGCGCCTACGCCATGGCCAACGGCGGGTCCACCAGCGGCATCCTGCCCTCGTACCCCTGGGCCTACGACTCCTTGCTGCTGTTCTTCGACCTGTTGCAGGCGGCGGGTCCTGATCTGACGCCGGCAACGCTGCACCGGGCCATGAGCGACGTCGCCGAGCTGCCACCGTCGGCTGCCGGGGGCTCCCTCGGACCGTGGAGCTTCGGGACGGGGCGGCCTGACCCGAGCGCCGGCTTCGAGCTCCTGCGGTGGAACCCCGGGGCCACCAGCTCCGAGGACGGGCGCCAGGGAACCTTCGTGGCCTGTTACGCCGGCCGGGTCTTCTCGTACGCAGCGCCTGGCGGCGGTGTGCCGGCGAACCGGTCGCCGTCGTGCCCGTGAACGGCCCGGCGGGATCCCCGCCCCTCGGAGCAGACCCTGGCCGCCGCCACCGGGCGGCCGCGGCCGCGGCGATCGGGGTCGCCATGCTGGTGGCGTACGCGGTTGCCGACACCACGCTGCCGGGGCACCTTCCCGCGGGTGTGGTGCTGAAGGGCGTTGTCCTCGGTGGCCTGCAGGCGATGGTGGCCATGGGGCTGGTTCTGCTCTACCGGGCCTTTCGCGTCGTCAACTTCGCTCAGGGCGCCCTCGGCGCCGTCGGGCTCACCATCGCCGTCGTGCTCTCCTCGGGCGCGCATTGGGGGTACGCCGAGGCCGTGCCCGCCGGCCTGGCGGCGACGGTCGTGCTGGGATGGGTGATCGATCGGGTGATGCGCCGGTTCACCGGCTCGTCACGCGTGGTGTTCACGGTGGCGACCATCGGTCTCGCAGAGCTGTTGAACGCGGCCAACGTAGAGCTGCCGCGCACCGTCGACCTGCGGGGCACCCCGACGCTTGACACGCCGTTCTCCTTCCGGTTCTCCGTGCGCCCGCTGACGTTCACCGGCGATGCGCTGATCGCCCTGGGCGCGGTCGTGGTGGTGCTGGCCGGGCTGTGGTGGTTCTTGCAACGGACGGAGACCGGCGTAGCAATCCGGGCAGCGGCGGACAACCGGGAGCGAGCGGTGCTGCTCGGCATCCCCGTTCACCGGCTCAGCTCGCTCACCTGGATGCTGGCGGCCGGGCTGGCTGCGGTCGGGGCGATGCTCGCAGCGCCCATCAACGGGGTGAGCGTCGGCAGCCCGGTCGATGCCAGCGCGCTGCTGGCGCCACTGGCGGCCGCTGTCCTGGCGGGGATGGAGTCGCTTCCGCTCACCGTCGTGTGGTCCGTGGTGCTCGGCGTGGTCGACCAGGCATCGTTCTGGAGCTTCCACAACCAGGTGTACAGCCAGATCGTGTTCTTCGTGCTGGTGATGGCCGGCATGCTGGTCTGGTCAATGGCGCGCCGGCAGCAGGCGCCGGGCGCAGAGACACCGCCGGGGGCAGACCGGGTGCACGGCCCCGCTCCCTGGTCCGACCTCCGCCCGGTGCGTCATGCGCGCCGGGTGCTGCTGGCGGCGGGACTGGCCGGCGCCGTCCTGGTTCCCCTGGTGTCCTCGGCCCCGGTGGTGGTGGCCTTCGAGTACGTGGCCATCTTCGTCATCCTTGCGCTGTCACTCGTCGTGCTGTCGGGATGGGCTGGTCAGATCAGCCTGGCCCAGTACGCCTTCGCCGGCGTGGGTGCCGCCACCACCGGCACCCTGCTCTTCCACTTCCACGTCCAGTTCCTGGTGGCGATGGCCGCGGCGGCTGTCATGGGCGGGATCGTGGCGTGCCTGGTCGGTCTTCCCGCACTGCGGATCCGGGGCCTCGACCTGGCGGTGGCCACCCTGGCGTTCGCTGCGCCCGTCTCGTCGTGGCTCCTATCGCCCACGTACCTGCCGTGGTCCAACCCGGTCGCTCCGGAGGTGACGCCTCCGGTCCTGTTCCACCGGTTCGACCTGGCGTTGCCGGGCACGTTCTACGAGCTGTGCGTGCTCACCATGGTGGTGTGCCTGTGGGCGGTGCGGAACCTCCGCCGCACGCGGTCCGGGCGTGCCGTCCTGGCTGTGCGCGACAACCCGCGTGCCGCCGCTGCCTATGGAATCGGCCCCGTCCGGTCACGGCTTTTCGCCTTCGCCGTGGCGGGAGCGCTGGCCGGAGTGGCCGGATCGTTGATCGTGGTGTCCACGTCGGGCATGCCGGCCGCAGGGTTCGCGCCCGGCGAGTCGGTCAGCGTGCTGGCCATGGCGGTGATCGGGGGATTGGGATCGATCGCCGGCGCCGTCGCCGGTGCTGTCTACGCCGAGGGCGTGGTGCACTTCCTGCCACAGGTCTGGCAGCTGGTGGCCGACGGCGGCGGGCTGTTGGTGCTGCTGCTGGCCATGCCCGATGGGCTCGCCGGGCTTCTCGTTCGCGTGGGTGACCGCGCCGCGGAGATCCTGGCCGGGCGGGCGGGAGCACGGGGGCAGGCCGGCGCGGCCGGGCCCGGCGACGACCGGGGCCTGTCGGCGGCGGAGACCGCTGCACTTCGGATGGGCGCGCTCGAGGACCTCGAGGCGCTCGAACAGACGGCGCCGGAGTCCTCGGCGCCCGACGCCGGTCCCTTG
The DNA here is from genome assembly GCA_021826725.1 of Actinomycetes bacterium. Lineage (GTDB taxonomy): Bacteria > Actinomycetota > Acidimicrobiia > Acidimicrobiales > UBA8190 > JAJZYI01. The sequence goes on along the minus strand of JAKAYQ010000002.1, from coordinate 2,022 downwards.
ACGGGTGCTGCGATGATCGAGCTGCAGCACGTGCACGTCAGCTACGGCCGGTCGACGGTCCTGGCCGACGTCAGCCTGGGTGCCGCGCAGGGCGAGGTCCTGGCGCTGCTCGGCACGAACGGAGCCGGCAAGACCACCACGCTGCGGGCCATCGCCGGCATCACTCGTCCTCGGCACGGCACCGTGCGGTACCTCGGCAGGGACATCGGTGATTGGAGCCCGGCCGACCGCGTCGGCGCGGGACTGGTGACGGTGCTCGGCGGCCGATCGGTCTTCGCTGGTCTGACAGTGGCCGACAACCTGCGGGTCGGGACGTGGACGGCACGCCACCGCCACCGCGAGAGCGGCGTTTCGTCGGTGGAACAGGAGCGGGTGCTCGACATGTTCCCCGCGCTCCGCCCGCGCCGCGAGCAGCTGGCGGGATCGCTGTCGGGTGGCGAGCAGCAGATGCTGGCGCTGGCCCAGTCGCTGCTGTGCCGTCCCAAGGTCCTGCTCATCGACGAGCTGTCCCTGGGGCTCTCTCCGGTGGCGGTCTCGGCGCTCCTGGCGGTGTTGCGTGACCTCGCCAGCGGCGGCGTGACGGTGGTGCTGGTGGAACAGTCGGTCAACGTGGCCACCGCCATCGCCGGCCGAGCGGTGTTCATGGAGCGGGGGCGGGTGCGCTTCAGTGGTCCGACGCCCGATCTGTCGTCGCAGCCGGACCTGCTGCGGTCGGTGTTCCTGCGTGCGGCGGACCGTGCCGATCGGAAGCGGCCAGCCCCCCGCAACCCGGCGGGCGCTGCAGCGGCCCCGTCCGGGCCCATCGACGTCGCCGAATTGATCGCCGGGCTTCCAACCGGCGAGGCCGAGCCGTCGGCCGCCGCGGTCGTGCCTGGGGTGGGTGCTGGTGTCCTGGACGGCGCCGGATGGACGGTGGGAGATCGCCCGATGTCCGTCGACGACGTGGTGGCCCTGCTTGCCGGGGTGGAACGGCCTGACGTGGGTGGAGGGGCGGATGCGGTGGGGTGGCCGTTGGTGCCCGGTGCGGTGGTTCCTGCTTTGGCTGGTGGTGGTGCGGCTGTCTTCTCTGTCGTGGGGGTCTCCAAGCATTTCGGTGGCGTGGTCGCCCTGCGCGACGTGTCCTTTTCGGTCGCGCCGGGTGAGATCCTGGGCATCATCGGGGCGAACGGCGCCGGCAAGACCACCGTGTTCGACCTGTGCTCAGGGTTCACCCGGCCCGATACCGGCAGCGTCCGGCTGGACGGCCACGACGTCACCCACCTCCGCCCCGCGGCGCGGGCTCGGCTCGGGCTCGGGCGGGTGTTCCAGGACGTGCGGCTGTGGCCAAGCATGACGGTTGCCGAGGCGCTTGCCACGGCGCTCGAGCGGCACGTGTCGGTGCGCGATCCGTTGGCTGGCGCGCTCGGCCTTGTCGCCGTCGAGCGCGCGGAGTCGGAGGTGGCAGAGCGCGCCGATGAGCTCCTCGGCCGTTTCGGGCTCACCCGGTTCGCCACCCGGCTCGTCGGGGATCTCTCGACCGGCATGCGGCGCGTGGTGGAGCTGGCGTGCGCCATCGGGCACGAACCCCGGGTGCTGCTCCTGGACGAGCCGACGGCCGGTGTGGCGCAGCGCGAGTCCGACACGTTGGCCGAGCTCATCCTGGGCCTGCGTGAGCAGAGCGGCACGGCGTTCGTGGTGATCGAGCACGACGTGCCGCTCATCTCCTCGGTGGCCGACCGGCTCGTGTGCCTCCATGTCGGCGAGGTGATCGCCGACGGGGTGGCGGCGTCGGTCCTGCAGGACCCGGCGGTCGTCGCCTCGTACCTGGCGTCGGAAGACCTCGACTCGGCACGCGTGGGGGCCCCAGTCGGTGCTGGGAACCGGCCGTGACGCCGTCCACCCGGAGCCGCTGGCAGCGGGCGACGAGGGCCGTGCTGGCCGCTGTGCGCCGCTACGCGTGGTTGGTGGTGGCCGTGGGCGGTGCCGCCGCCCTGCTCTCGCTGGTTCCCCCCCGCTGACGGCCGGCCGATCCGACGCCAGGTA
>JAKAYQ010000093.1 GCA_021826725.1 Actinomycetes bacterium | reverse complement strand
GGTGGTCCCCATGTGGCTCGAGGCCGGAGCCGTCGGCGTGCTGGTCCTCGACTACACCGGTGGGCGCCCGGCGGTGGCCCGGCTGGCCGCCCGCATGGGGCGCAGCCGGTCGTTCCCGACGTTCTCGGGAGCGGCCGGGCGGCTGCTCGGCACCTGGGTGGCCCGCTCCCCGTCGTGGAAGGTGAGCCGGCACCGCAAGCTCGAGGAGCGGCAGGTGGCCACGGCCGAGCAGGCCTGCGCCCATGGCGCGCTGGCCCTGGACCGGGCCTGGACCATGGCCGAGCTCGCCCGGGTGGCGGCCGTCGACCCGCTCACCGACCTGGCCAACCGCCTCTCCCTCGACCGGGCCCTCGAGGGCGTCGTCGCCGCGGGGATCCCCTACTGCGTCGCCATCTTGGACCTCGACCACTTCAAGGCCCTCAACGACTCGGCCGGCCACGACGTCGGCGATGCCGCCCTGGTCAACGTGGCGTCGGCCATCCGGGGATCGGCCCGCCTGGGGGACGTGCCAGGACGCCTCGGCGGCGAGGAGTTCCTGGTGGTCATGCCCAACGTGGACGACCGGCTGGCCGTCGAGGTCTGCGAGCGGATGCGCGCCGCGGTGGAGCAGCTCCCCGAGCCCCGGGTCACCGTCAGCATCGGGCTGGCCCGAGGCGTGCCCGGCGCCGCGGCGTACCGGGCGACCATCAAGGCGGCGGACCGGGCCCTCTACGAGGCCAAGCGGTCCGGGCGCAACCGCGTCGTGGTCGATTGGTCCACCTTCGGCGTCACCGACGACGGGAGCAAGATCACCACCGGCCGGTGACGGCCCGGCTGCCGGCGGCGGACGTCACCCGGTGGTGAGCGTCCACGAGAGCCGCACGGTGATTGTCTGCCCACACTCGGCCGGGCAGCGCAGGGTGCCCGCTGGCAGGCCGCTGATGGTGAACCGGTACCACGTGCCGGACCTCGCCGGGACTGGGTAGGGACCGCCGGCCGCCCAGCGGGACAGGGTCGCCCCCTGCGTGCCGATCGGCTTGTCGGGCCCGTTCGCCGGGTAGCCGGCGCAGCTCCCGCCATTGGTGTTCTCGCCGGGGACAGCGGCCACGCTCCCCGAGCGGTTGCGCTCGGCCGCCTGCATGGTGAGCCGATCACCGAGGAAGGCGGCGCCGCTGCCCCCGAGGGTGGCGGTCAGCGTCATGCTCCGGGCGCCGGCGTTCCCCCGGAGATCGACGCCGATGCAGCGGGTGGTGGCCGGGGACCCGGGCTCGATCCCGGTGACGTCGAACATGGCCGCTCCCGAGCGCATCGAGGTGCCGCCCTCGTCTCCCTGATTGTCGTACATCAGGACGGCCCTGGTGAAGAAGGTGTTGCCCGGCCGCGAGGCGACAACCTCCCACATTGCCCACGAGCTGCCGGCGGCGGCGGCGCACAGGACGAGCACCAGCGCCGCCGTCAGGAGCACCCGGCGCCAAGGCGTGCCACCCTGCCGGCCGGCGCGCCACACCCGGCTCACGGGCCATCCTCCGCTCCGACGGTGCCCGAGTCGGGGGGCAGGAACTCGACCTGGGGGTCGGACGCCAGGTTGGCCAGCATCAGCTTGGGATCGGCCCGGTCGAGGCGGTCCTGCGTGATCAGGAAGATCACGATGAGCGCCAGCAGCGGCACCGCGAAGTCGGCGTTGCGGGCCAGGCCCCGCCCGAGCGCCTCGAGGGTGGACAGCGACAGCAGGCCACCCGAGGCCGTTGACCGGCCCGCCACCATCGGTGAGCCCGGGCGCCCGGGGACGGCCGCCGGCATGGGAGGCAGCACCCACTGGAGGTCGGCGCTGGCCGTCCGGCCCATGGCCAGGGGCGTGTCGAGCACCGACACGGTGATCTCGAACGTGCGCTGCGGGGCGACGGCCGGATCCCATCGGGTGCGGAGGGGGGCGCCGCTGCCGGAGGAGACCATGGCGGTGAAGGGTCCCGAGTAGAGCACGGAGCCCGAGAACGTGCGGCAGCTCCCATCCAGCCCTCCCCCGCTGCCCTCGGCGACCTGCAACGTCATGTCCGCCAGCAGGGTGCCGCGGGCGCCGGAGATGCCGAAGCGGACGAAGGTGCCCGCCCTTGGCCCCACGTACCGCAGGGTCACGCACCGGCGCACGGGCTCGCCCGGGGACAGCTGGGCGGCGTCGAAGAGCGGCGCCTGGCGACTGGTGCCGGTGAGCGCCACATTGGCCAGCACCCGGAGGGTGGGCGGGGGTGTGGCGGTGCCGCGTGCCACCAGAAGGGTCACCATGCCCACGGCGGCGACGGCCAGGCCCGAGGCGGCCAGACTGGCGAGCCGGGTCCCTGCCCGTACGCGCCGAGTGGGGCCCGGCCGGGGCCCGGCGGCAGCGCCCTTCGGACCGGCCCACCGGTGGGCGGGCGGCGCAGCCCTTGTGGTGATGGTCATCGGCGCCTGAGATCTCCCGTCCGGTTCCCTGCCGTGTCACGGCGCGACGAGGCCCCGCAGCACGGCGTTCCCCCTGATGATCGGCACGAGGGGCACAGCGATTGAGCCGCCGGCGTCCGCTGTTCCCTCTCCGGGCGGGCCATGGCGACGGCGGCCTCGGCCGGGGCACGGCACCCTCCGGCCGATGTCGGCCCGCCATTGCTCAAGTGGCGTCGGCGTCGCGTCGACGCCGACCTTGGACGGTCCGCGCGGCCGGAAGGGTGGGCGGTGGTCGGTAGGACGAGGAGCCGGACAGAGGTGCACAGGGTGGGCGCGAGGCAGCCGGCGGCAGATCGCGCCCGCCGCCGGCTGCGACGGGACAGTCGGGCCGCCCTGGCACTCGTCGCTCTCGCCTTGGCGGTGGCGGCGTCGGGCGCTGCCTCGACCTACTCAGGCTTCGTGGTCACGATGACCAACGGGGCGGCATCGCCGTTCAACCGGCTGTCTACCGGCACGGTTGTCCTCCAGGACAACGAGTCGTCGACGGCCATGTTCACGGTCGCGGACGCGAACGCGGGGGCCAGCGGATCGGCCTGCATCGGTGTACGGTTCACCGCCACCGTGCCCGGCGGAGCCGACGTCTACCTGTATGGCTCGGCCGCCCCCGGCCCGCGGTCACTGGGGCCCTACCTTGCGCTGTCGGTCCGCGACGGGACCGACAGCGCTCCTTTCGCCGATGGCGACCTGTCGTGCTCGCACTTCACGGGGAACGGCAGCGGTGCGCTGGCCACCCATGCCACCGCCGGGAACGTCGTCGCCCCCACCACGGTCGACGCCTGGCCGACCAGCGGTGCCACCGGGTTCGCACTGGCTGACACGGGCCGGGGAGTGGGATCTCGGACGTGGACGTCGAGTCCCACGACCGTCTGGTACCGGTTCACCTACCGCGTCGCCGCCGACGCCCCGGCCGGCGCCTCTGTCGGGGTGGCGCTCACATGGGAGGCCGACAGCCTGTGAGCCGGACCTCCGTCAGGCCCTCAGCAGGCCCGGGCCGCTACCGCCACCAGGCCGAGGGAGCACACGCACCGGTGTGATCCCGCCCCCTCGCCGACCAGCCCCACCAGGGAGACCAACACTCAGGCCAGCAGGGAAGGCCCAGCAGGACAGGCGGCTCAGGAGGCTGCGCGGTCCACGACGGCCACCGGCGCCGGGGACCGTCCAACGACGGCTTCGGCGGCCTGGACCACATCCTCGGAGGAGAGGTCCTCCAAGCTGCGCCCGGCAGGCTCCGGCACGAGCAAGGTGAGCAGTGCTCCGGCGGCAGCCATGCCGGCCGACAGGCGCAGGGCGCCCGCCACGCCGAGATGGTCCTTGATCACCGGGAAGAGGTACACCCCGATGAACGCCCCCAGCTTGGCCACCCCAGCGGATATGCCGTGCCCCGTCGTCCGCATGCTGGTCGGGTACACCTCGCCGGCCAGCACGAACGTGGTTGTGTTGGGCCCGAACTCGGCGAAGAAGTAGCTCATGCCGAACAGGATGAGGAACGGCACCACCGCCGCGGTGATCCCCGGGATGACACCGATCAGGAGGAACGCCAGCCCCATCATCGGAAAGCCGATCAGCTGCAGCCGCCGGTGGCCGATGCGGTCCATGGCGAAGGCGGCCAGGAAGTAGCCCGGCACCGCTGCGACGGTGAACACGATGAGCTGCAGGGCCAGGGCCTCGGTCAGGACGTGGGCACCGTGGGAACCGAGCACGCTCTTCACGATCAGCGGGGCGGAGACCGAGTTGCCGTAGTAGGCGTAGTCGAAGACGAACCAGGCACCGGCCGTTCCCGCCAGGTAGCGCAGGTAGCGGCGATTGGTGAGGAACTGGCGCAGGCTCATCCGCTGTCCCCGGCTGTCGACGGCCGCCTCTGCGGTGATCGTCCCGTCGCTGAAGCTGCTGACCGCGGCAGCGGCGGCCGCCGCCTGACCCTGGACCTGCTGCAGGTAGCGGGGGGACTCGGGCATCCGGCGGCGCAGCACGATCACCGCAGCGGCGGGGATCGCCCCGAGGCCGAGGAGCACCCGCCACGTCACGCCGACGTTCACCCCCGCGGAGAGCAGGGTGAGGCCGGCCACGTAGCCCGCCACCGTGCCCAGCGCCTGCATCGAGAACACCAGCCCGACGAGCTTGCCCCGGTTCTTGCGGTTGGAGAACTCCGTCATCAGCACGGCCGACATCGGGTAGTCGCCCCCGACACCCAGCCCCAGCACAAACCGGAACACCAGGAGCCAGATCAAGCCTGGCGCGAACGCCGAGGCCAGCGCCCCGCCCACCATCAGCACGGCTTCGAGCCCGTAGATCTTCTTCCGGCCTAGCACGTCGGCGATCCGGCCGAAGGCGAACGCACCAACGAACGCCGAGATCAGCGTGATCGAGTTCACCAGCCCGATCTGTGACGACGACAGGTGCCACTGCTTGGCGATCAGGGTCGTCGCCGTCCCGATGATGAACAGGTCGTAGGCGTCGGTGAAGAACCCCATGCCTGCCGTCACCACCGCACGGCTGTGGAACCGGCTGAGCGGCGCCTCGTCCAGCGCGGTCATGGCGTCGGCCACAGGGTCCCTCCTGGTACGTCGTGGGAGCTGGTCCAGTCGTGGGCACTGCCGGTCCGTTGGGACCCTGCACCGCAGGTGGGGAGCCCCGACGGCTCCGACCGTCTTGTCGATCCCCGTTCTAATGAGACCAGGTGTCGGGACGGTAATTCCAAAGCGGCACGAAGGTGAACCCTTGGTGAACTTCTGGTAATTCGATTCGGGCTGCCCGCGTCGTCCCAGGCCACGGGGTCGTCGGCGTGACCGGCTGGCGCGTACCGGACAGCTACCCCAGTGGCATTACCGGCCGGCCGACCCCACGGACCCCACCAGCGCCACCGGCCCGGCAGCCGTCATGGCTCCAGCGACCCGGCGCGGGGTACGGTGGCGAGCGGAGGTGGGGAACGTGACCACGACTGCTGCCACGAACCGGACCGGCGACACCGACGACGAGCTCGTGACGGAGCTGCGCTCCTGGCTCCAGGACAAGTGGGACCCCGAGCTGACGGTGGGCGAATGGTGGGAGCGCCTCGGCTTGGCCGGCTGGTCAGCCCCGTCGCTCCCGGCCAACGCGTATGGCCGTGACCTGTCACGGGCGGACTCGGTGCGCGTGGAGCGCGAGATCGCCGCGTTCGGCGCGCTCGGCGCGCCCGGCGGACTGGGCCTGCTGCTGGCCGCGCCCACCATCGCCGCCCACGGCACGCAGGCCCAGGTCGACCGCTACGTACGCGGGATCGTCACCGGTCGCGACTCGTGGTGCCAGCTCTTCAGCGAACCGCAGGCCGGCTCGGACCTGGCGGGGCTGCAGACCCGTGCGGTGGCCGACGGCGACGAGTGGGTCGTCACTGGACAGAAGGTGTGGACATCGGGCGGGCAGGTGGCCGATCTCGGCATGCTGATCGCCCGCACCGACCCCGACGCCCCCAAGCACCGGGGTATCAGCTACTTCGCGATCGACATGCACCAGCCCGGCGTCGAGGTGCGGCCCCTGCGGGAGATGACCGGCCGGGCGCTGTTCAACGAGGTGTTCCTGACCGAGGCCCGGGTCGCCGACGACGCTCGCATCGGCGACGCCGGCGACGGCTGGCGCGTCGCCAACTCCACCTTGGCGTTCGAGCGAGCCGGGCTCGGCTCGGGCGGCGGTTCGGCTGCCGGCGGCAGTGGCGCCAGCCCCGGCACCGTGGTCGGCCACCTCGACCGCCGGGCGGGCGACTTCGTCGGCAAGGCCCGGAGGTCCAACGATACGGGCAGCCCGGGCTCCATGGCCACCGCCGGCGTAAAGCTCCTCTTCGACCTGGCCCGGGAGCGGGGCCTGGCCGACGACCCGCTGATCCGCCAGGACCTGGTGCGCCTCTACGTCCTTGGCGAGCTGGGCCGGTTCAACGCCGAGCGGGTAAAGGCCGCCCGCCAGGGCGGTCGGGACATCCCGGGCATGCCGAACGTGGCCAAGCTGTCGATGAGCGAGACCACCCGTCTGCTACGCGACGTCGGCCTGCAGCTGATGGGGCCCTACGGCACCCTGCACGGCTACGACGACGAGTCCCGAGCCGCCTTGGTCGAGGCCACGGGCATGCCGGCGCTGGCCATGGTCACCGAGATGGCGTTGTTCGCCCAGGCACCTGCCATCTACGGCGGCACCGACCAGATCCAGCGCAACATCATCGGCGAGCGCGTCCTCGGGCTGCCCAAGGAGCCCGGGCCCGATCGCGACACGCCGTTCTCGAAACTGCCGAAGAACGCGTAACGACGCGGCACGCGCCCCCGCCGGACGCGTGTGCCGCGGGCAGCGGACCGGACGACGACGACGCACCACCGGACCGCGCACTCGACAGCACCCACCTGGCACTCGAGCCCACTGCGATCGTCGCCCCGGGGTGCACCGTTCACGAGGGATTGCAGCAACTCGTGCTGCTGCTGCCTCGCGTCATGCGGGGGCTTCGCCGCTCCCCCACCGAGACCGACGTAGACGGGGCTGCCGTGCTCGGTCCCCGCCATCGCGCGGCCCTCGCACTGGTCCGTGACCACCAGGCCAGCGTCGGCGTGCTCGCTGCGACACTCGGTCTGAACCTGGCAACAACCAGCGGCCTGGTTGCCGACCTCGAGCGCGTCGGGTTTGTGGAGCGGTCCGCCGACCCCACCGACCGCCGCCGGACCATCGTAGGGATGGCACCAGGCAGGCAGGCCTGTGCCAACCGCTGGCTGCAGGGAGAGACAGCGCCGATCGTCCGGGTCTTGGAGCATTTGAGCCCCGAGCAGCGTGCCACGTTCGTGACGGCGATGACCTACCTGGACGCCGAATTGAACAGTGAGGCCGTCACCGGCTGACCGCCAGGGCGCGGCGCAGGTCCGACCAGGCAGGTCCATCTTGCACGCTCATGCGGCACTGCAGGTCACCGTCAACCGCTTCGCCCGCCGCGAAGACGCCTGGCCTCCCACCACCGACCCGGACCTACCGATACCGTGCCTCCACGGCGCGCACATCCCCGTCGTCGTCCACGAGCACCCGAAGTGGCCCGTAGCCGGCTGCCTGCAGAACCGGCAGCATGGCACGGTGTTGGTCACCGCCGAGCTCCAACAACAGGCTCCCGCCATTTCGAAGCAGGCCCGCCCCTGCCCACACGGCCTGCTCCAGCAGCCGCACTCCTCCCGGCCCGCCGTCGAGGGCGCGCAGCGGCTCGTGCTCACGAACATCGCGTGGCAGGTAGGGGATCTCCTCGCTCGGGACATAGGGCACCACCGCGACGACCACGTCGAACAAACCGTGCAATTCGGCGGGGACCGGGTCGGCCAGGTGACCGGCAAGGACCACCACTGCGCCCACCGATCCACCAGCATGCGCGCCGGCAATGGCGTTTGCACGCGCGCAGCGGCACGCTGCGGGATCGAGGTCGGTGGCGACCACCCGGGCGCCGGGACGAGCCCGGGCCATGGCGATGGCGATGGCACCGGCACCGGTGCAGAGGTCGGCGGCCAGCCCGCCCTCCGGTAGGAGCTCGACAGCCCGGGCGGCGAGCATCTCGGTCTGCCAGCGAGGCACGTACACCCCCGGGTGGACCCTCACCCGATGCCCCAGGAACTGCACCGTGCCGGTGACCCAGGCCAGCGGCTCGCCCACCACCCGGCGCGCCACCAGCCGCTCCAGCATCTCGGCGTCCCCGGCTGCCGCTGCCACCAGCTCGTCGGCCTCCTCGTCGGCAGCGACGCATCCCGCCACGGCGAGCCGCGCCACCAGGGCATCACGTTCGCCGGTCGCACCGCTCACCAGCCGCACCCCCAGTCAGCCTGGACACGACGGCACCACGGCCAGAAAGCCAGCCGCGCAACGGACCGGTCGCCAGCTCCTTGGGCTTGCAGCTCCGTCGGAGAGCAGCGTGAACGGTGCAGCGGTCCTGCGACCTGGCCGGCTGCAGCCAGCAGCGCCCACGCAGGTAAGGCCTGCTCCTCACACTGGGCGGGCTCGAACAGGTTCATCGGTCCCATCGTGGCACCGCACCATTCCAGATCACCCGCACTGTGTCCGGCCACCAGCGCGAGCGGACCCCGTAGCACCCGAGCCCGCGGACCCCGCAGCACCCGGGCCGCGGACCCCGCAGCACCCAGCGCCCGGTCAATCGGGAGCTCCCAGCGCCCGCGCCCCCCGGAGCTCCCAGCGCCCGCGCACCTCGGAGCTCCCGCACCCGCGCACCTCGGAGCGGGGTGCCGGGATGCGACTCACATTCCGCCGTGCCCACTTCCGACGATGGTGGTGCCGAGACCGCCGGGCAGGGTGTTGGCCCCCGAGCAGGCGTCGTCTCCGCAGGCGAAGACGACGCCGTCCTGGGCGATCACCAGGCAGCCGCCGCCGTCCGCGCTGGCGACGATGCCGACCACAGTCGATCCGGTCCCGCCGGGCAGGCTGCCGGGCTGACCGGCGTCGACCGCCCCGACCGAGGCGAAGACGTCGCCGGCCCGGTCGACGAGCCAGTAGCCACCAGCCGAGTCCGCGGCGATCCCGACGATCGGGGTGGACGGCCGGGCGCCGCCGTCCACTGGTGGCCACGATCAGCTGCGGGCCTTCAGACGACCCGCGGCGGCCCGTACATCCGCTGGGCCTCTGCGCCGGCAGGGTCGCTCAGGCCACCGTCCGGCGCAGGCGGTGCTCCCCGACGTGGCCGACCGGACGGGTGCAGGCCCACGTGTCGCCGGGCCGGAACCACCGGGCCGGGCAAGTGCCGCTCCACCTGCAGGGGAGAAGGCCGCCACCGCTGTCCGCAGCACCGGCCGACGCTCCACCGCCGTCGATCACCGACGGCATCCAACCCCGCCTCTGGTGTACCCGCGTGTCCGCCACGACCAGCACATCGGCACGGCCAGGGCCGGACTTGAGCGCGAGTCGAGGTGTTGTGCATCTGTTGTCGACGCCGGCCGAGACCCGTGAGAGCATCGGGGGACCCGGCCAAGGAGCCCGCATGATCTCGTCGAGCGAGCAACGCTACCGCCAGCGCTTCTCGTGGGAACGCGTCGCCTGGGGCACGCACTGCGCCAACTGCCTGTCGAGCTGCACCTACCGAGTGTTCGCGGCGGACGGCGCGGTGCTGTGGGAGGAGCAGGCCGGCGTCTACCCGCCGACGCAGCTCGGCGTGCCCGACCGCAACCCCATGGGGTGCCAGAAGGGCGCCGCCTGGAGCCGCCAGCTCACCGGCGAGGACCGCCTGCTGCATCCCATGCGTCGGGTGGGGGAGCGCGGCTCGGGGCGGTGGGAGCGGATCTCGTGGGAGGAGGCGCTCGCCCAGGTCGCCGACGCCGTGCTCGACGCCATCGAGGAGTCCGGGCCCGATGCGGTGGTGGTCGACGAGAGCGCCGAGGGCGGCATGCTGTCGATCGCCGGCCACATGGGCCTGGCGGCCGCCCTGGGCGCCGTGTCGCTCGACAGCATCTCCACCGTCAACGACGTCCTGCTGGGCCACTACGTCACGTACGGCCACATCGCCGGCGGCTCGGCCTCCGACGACACCTTCCACGCCGAGCTGGTGCTCGTGTGGCACTGCAACCCGGCGTACACCCGCATCCCCTACTTCCACTACCTGACCGAAGCGCGGTACCACGGGGCCGAGGTGGCCCTCGTCGCCCCCGACTACAGCCCCTCGGCGCCGCACTGCGACTACTTCGTACCGGTCGCCCCGGGCACGGACGCCGCTCTGGCGCTCGGCATGTGCAGGGTGATCGTCGACGAGGGGCTGGTGGACGAGGCGTTCGTCTCGTCGCAGACGGACCTGTCCCTGCTGGTTCGCACCGACACCCGCCGGCTGCTCCGCCAGGCCGACCTGGCCGAGGGAGGCAGCGAGCACGGGTTCTTCCACTGGGACCCGGCGTCGGGTGCCGTCGAGGCTCGCGGCGACACGCTGCGCCTGTCGTTCGCGCCTGCGCTCCGGGGCCGGTTCACCGTCGGGCTGGAGGACGGGACAGCCGTCGAGGTCACGCCGGCGTTCGAGCTGCTGGTCGAGCGCCTGCATGCGTACGGGCCGGAGGCGGCCTCGGCGATCTGCGGGGTGCACCCCGACACGATCCGCATGCTCGCCCGCAAGGTGGCGGCCAGGCGCACCAAGATCGTGGAGGGCTTCGACACCCCCAAGCACTACCACGGCGACCTGATGGAACGGTCGATGGACCTGCTGCTCGCCCTGACCGGCAACTGGGGCGGCCAGGGCCGGGGGCACGACACGTACGCGGTGATGCCCTTCGACGGGTCGCTCGTACAGCAGATGAGCACCGGCGGGATCGAGGGCGCCGAGGCGGTGTTCTCGATGGCGAGGATGCTCTTCGGCGAGCCCGACCCGGACACGGGGGTGCCGCCGCCGCTGCCCCGGCCGGCCTTCTGGGATTTCATGTCGACGGTGGCGGCCACGAGCACGACCACGCCGCCCTTCTTCTACTGGCTGGACCACTGCGGCTACGGCGACATCTGGAGCAACCCGGCGTGGGGCGGCTCGCCCCGGCCCATGGCGGAGTACATCGCCGAGGCCCGCCGGTCGTGGGCGCCGTACATGCGGCCCGCGCCGGGCTGCACGCCGCGCGTGCTGTTCCAGCCGGGCACGAGCACCCTGCGCCGCACCCGCGGCGGCCGCCGGATGCTGCTGCGGCACCTGTGGCCCGAGCTGAAGCTCGTGGTGTCGGTCGACCAGCGCATGAACGGCGCGGGCCTGCACGCCGACCTGCTGCTGCCAGCCGCCTACGACACCGAGCGGGTCAACCTGCAGTACCCCATCGCCCACTCGCTCGACCTGGCCTTCTCGGACAAGGTGCACGAGCCGGCCGGCGAGGCCCGCTCGGACTGGCAGATCTTCTGCGACATCGCCGACGCGGTGGCCGACCGGGCCCGGGCCCGGGGCATGGCCGACCGGGTCGTCGGCCGGGCCGCTCCCCACCCGCTCGGCGACGTGGGGAAGATCATGCACCGTGACGGCAGGCTGCGATCGGACGAGGCGCTCCTCGACGTGCTGGTGCGCGACAGCGCCCTGTCCGGCGTGTTCAGCGAAGACCTGTCGCTCACCACCTTGCGACAGCGGGGCTTCGCACCGGCGCAGGGCAACGGCGCGTTCCCGACGGGCCGGCTCATCGGGTCCGAGCTGCGGGCAGACGAGACCTTCAGCGCCTTTCGCTGGCACGTGGAGGACGGCGTGCCGTACGCCACCACCACGGGCCGGGCGACCTTCTACGTCGACCACCCGTG
>JAKAYQ010000092.1 GCA_021826725.1 Actinomycetes bacterium | reverse complement strand
CGTACTGGACGCCCTCACGCTGTCGCTACCTCACCGACAGCGCAACCACAACCATCGGCTCAACGCGTGATCACGGGGAATGACCGAAAGCACGCTCGCGGTGATCAACGAACGAGTCGCTCAACACGTGGCGCTTGGCGCCTTCGGCACTGGCGTCCTCGGCGCTGGCGCTCTCATCGCTGCACCCGTTGGCACCGCTTTCGCCAGCGGCCCGCCGCCCGCGGCCACGGCCTTCGCCACCGCTGTGATCACCCCGCACGGAGGCAGCATCAGCGGCTTCGGGATCACCGCCACGTTTGCCACGGGGGCTGTTTCCCAGGACGAGCTGGCCATCCTCGGCAACTGGCCCAACGGACTGGACATGACCCCCTCGAGCGGCCGCGCGGTCAAGACCTTCAGCCTGCAGGTCTGCAACGACTCGACCGGCACTCCGACCGACTGCACCAGCGAGCTCGGGAACTACCCAACCTCGCCGACCGCCGGAGGCACCGAGCAGATCGACGGCCAGACGCTCGCGTACACCGGGCCCCAGACCGGGGTCAACTTCGGGACGCCGACCCACAAGCTCGTGAGCTTCACCATCCGTACTGGTGCAAGCGCCGTCTACATCTACAATCCCAATGCCACCACGGCTGGGCAGGCCTACCCCAAGCTCTTGCCGAGCACGTCGTCGCACGGGACACTCACGTTCCAGACCTTCCAGCCCATCGTCTGGACTCTCATCAGCCCGACGAGCTGATCCGATCCTGCAGGCCACGGCGTGGATCGACGACCGCAACGACGACATCGAGCAGAAGGCGTCATAGACCCGTGTCCCACGAACCTTGACAGGTTCCGCCCCGGTTGCCACCGCTGGACGGGATCGCCGTCACGATCCGAACTGCAGTACGTGCTCGGGCGAGGTTTCGCGCCGGATGACCGGCAGTACTTCGGTGGCGAGGAGCTCGGTGGACCGGGCAGTCTCGGCGAAAGGGAGGCCGCCGAGGCCGATCTGGGCGAGGAACCGGTCGTGGCCGAGCAGCTGGTGCTCCCAGAGGATCTTGTCGATCACCTTTTGCGGACTGCCGGCGAAGAGTGCGCCGTGGGGCCCGGCCCGCACCACGCTGGCCGGGGTGCCGCCCACGGCAATCCATACGGGGATCTGGTCCTGGACTGGCCTGGGGTGGACGCCGGCGTCGGCGAGGGGGGCCCGGTGGCGGCCCACCCAGGTGACCCGCTCGGCCCGGTTGAGCTGGAGGAGGAGGTCGAGCTTCTCGTCGAAGAGCTCGTCGTTATCGGCGAGGTCATAGCCGAACAGCGGGAATGATTGGGTGAAGACGCCGCGTCCCGCGGTGATCTCGGCCCGGCCGGCGGCGATGAGATCGACGGTGGCGAAGTCCTCGAAGACCTTGACCGGATCGGCGGTGGACAGCACGGTGACGGTGCTGGTGAGCCGGATGCGCTCGGTGGCCTGGGCGACCGCGGCGAGCACCACCGGCGGCGATGAGATGGCGAAGTCGGGCCGGTGGTGCTCACCGACGCCGAACACGTCGAGGCCGGCCTGATCGGCGAGCCGCGCCAGGTCGATGAGCTCCCGCAGGCGCACCGCCGGATCGGCGAGCCGGCCGGATCGGCGGTGATCTCGCCGAAGGTGAAGATCCCGATCTCGAAGCCCCGGGACGTGTCGCCGGTCATGCGGACACCTGCCCGGGGGTGAGGAGCTGGGTGAGCCACTCGGCCAGAGCGTCGACGACACCGGCGCTGAGGCCGTGGCCGCCGGGGTCGCGCACCGCGGTGGTGTGACTGCCAGCCTCACCGTTCAGATAGGCCCAGGTGCGCTCCAGCAGGTCTCGGGGGATGACATGGTCGGCGTCGCCGTGGGCGACGAACACCGGCATCCCGGCCAGCCGGTCGGAGGTGGTGGGGACACCGGCGTCGAAGGGCAGAGTGGCGTAGAGGATGCCGGCGCCGGCGTAGCGGCCCGGGTCGTCCAAGACGAGCCCGCCGGCGAACGCCCCGCCGCCGCTGAAGCCGACTGGCACGACCGGCCGCCCGGCCGGGGCGACCTGGTCGAGCCAGCCCCGGAACCAGGCCATCGTCTCGGCCAGGGACTCGGGCGTGGGCCGGCCGATTCCCCGGTTGGCGAACCAGGCGTAGCCGCCACCCTCGCCGATGGGGGCCCGCACCGCCGCGTAGGCCGCACCGGCGGGAAGGTTGCCGGCGAGGCTGATGATGTCGGTCTCGTTGGAGCCGCGCCCGTGGAACAGCACCACGAGAGCAGCCGCGGCGTCGGCGTCGCCGTGCCAGGCCACCACCGGTGCGGAAAAAGAGGTCATGACCGGACCGTCTCGGGATCGCTGGCGGTCGCCGGTTCGGGCGTGATCTGCCCGGCGGTGGCCACCCCGCTCCAACGCTGAACCTCGCCGGCCAGGTCGAGATGGTCGATGGGGGCGGCGTGCTCGTAGGCACCCCAGTGGTCGCGGGGCAGCATCCACATCAGCTCGAACTCGTTCCCGTCGGGATCGGCGCCATAGACGCTCTTGGTGGCCCCGTGGCTGGACTCGCCGGTGTAGGCGCCGGCGTCGAGGAGCGTCTGGCGGGCGGCGGCCAGCTCGTCGATGGTGTCGAGCTGCCACGCCAGGTGGTACAGGCCGATGGCGCCACGGCGCTTCGGGCCGCCCGCGGTTCCGACGCCGAACAGCCCGAGGTCGTGGTGGTTCCCCGACCGGGGGAGCCGCAGGAACGCGGCATTCGCACGCGGCTCGCGGGCGATGACCTCCATGGCGAACACCTCGGTGTAGAAGCGAACCGAACGCTCGAGGTCGGAGACGAAGAGCACAGCATGGTTGAGACGTACAGGCGATAGAGGCATCGGGGTTCCTTGGGTCAGGCCCGGAGCGGGGAGGATCCCGCTCCGGGCGCAGACGGCCGTTCTGCGACCCGGCGAGCTGATGGCTCAGGCGGCGTCGGCGCTGCGGATGGCGGACACCTCGAGCTCCAAGGTGACGTTCTCGCTGACGAGCACGCCGCCGGCTTCGAGCGCCGCGTTCCAGTTGACACCCCAGTCCTTGCGGTTGACGCTGGTCGTGCCCTCGAAGCCGATCCGGTGGTTGCCGTAGGGGTCCACCGCGCTGCCGGTGTACTCGAAGTCGACGGCGACGGGGCGAGTGACCCCCTTGATGGTCAGGTCACCGGTGACCCGGAAGTGGACGTCACCGGTCTGCTCGACGCTCGTCGAGGAGAAGGTGATCTGCGGGTAGGTGTCCATGTCGAAGAAGTCGTTCGAGCGCAGGTGGGCATCGCGATCCGCGTTGCGGGTGTCGATGCTGGCCGCCTTGATCGAAAGCTGCAGCTTCGAGCTCGCCGGGTTGGCGGCGTCGAAGTAGCCCGAGCCCTCGAACTCGTTGAACGAGCCACGCACCTTGGTGACCATGGCGTGGCGGGCGACGAACCCGATCCGGCTGTGGGCGGGGTCGATGGTGTAGCTGCCGGTGAGTGTGGCGGGGACGGTCGGGGTGCTCATGGCGCTGCTCCTTCATGTAGTGGACATGTCCTACAACATAGATGACAGATCAACTATTCCGTCGGTAGACTGGATCCCATGACCGGGGTCCGGTGGCTCGACGAGCACGAACAACGAGCGTGGCGGGCCCTGCAGTTCATGCAGCTGCGACTCGCCGGCCGCCTGGCTGCCGATGTGGCCGCCGCCTCCGACCTGTCCTACGCCGACTACCTCGTGCTCGTCGCCTTGAGCGACCAGCCCGACGGCCGGGCTCGCCTGTTCGAACTGGCCGAAGCCCTCGGCTGGGAGAAGAGCCGGCTCTCCCACCAGGTCGCCCGCATGACCGGACGCGGCCTGGTGAAAAAGGAGCGCTGCGACGGCGACCACCGCGGCGCCTTCGTCGTGGCCACCGAAACGGGCCGCAAGGCGATCGAGGCTGCCGCGCCCCACCATGTCGCGATGGTACGCCGCTTGTTCATCGACCCGCTCACCCCCGGCGAGCTCGATGCCATCACCTCGGCCGCCGAGAAGGTCCTCGCCGTGCTCGACGCCGAAGCCGCCGACGGCCACGATGATGGTGGCGGTCGCAGAGGGGAGCGTCCCAGCAGATGACATGCCGAACCGGTTCTGACCGAGGCGGCCGTGCCCGAGGTGCACGGACGTTGGGCGACCGCAGTCGAGGTCGCCGGGGCGTTGGGTATCGCCATCGTGATGAACGTTGGGTCGGGCAGCGCACATGCACCACGGCCGTTCGCAGATCTCGAACAGTTCGCCACCAAGCCGTGAGCCATCCCGAGCCGGTCAGCGCCGAGATCGCCCAGCTCTGCGAGCACAGCGCTTCGTGCAGAAGTTGGGCCGAGCAGCCGGGCGGCCTGCGATGAGCGGCCCGGTGGCCAGCGCCGACGTTCCGGCCGAGCCGCAGCGCGCCGCTCCAGAGGCCTGCGTGCTCGAGATCACCCAGAGCCGGGAGGGCCGGGTCGGCGCCATCGGGGTACGTCGGGCGCTGCCCCGACGGGGACGGCGCACGGTGGGCCCGTGGTGCTTCGTCGACCACATGGGCCCGGCGCTCATCAGCGCGCCCCGCGGCATGGACGTCGCCCCGCACCCGCACATCGGCTTGCAGACCGTCACCTGGCTCTTGGAGGGCGAGGCGCTGCACCGCGACTCGCTCGGCAGCGAGCAGGTCATCGTGCCCGGCCAGCTCAACTTGATGACGGCCGGGTGGGGCGTCGCCCACTCCGAGGAGGGCACCGGCTCCTATGACGGCAACCTGCACGGCGTGCAGCTGTGGATCGCCCAGCCATCGGCCACCAGAGACGGGCCGGCGGCGTTCGAGCACCACAGCGAGCTTCCCCACCGCGACCTCGACGCCGCGGTGGCGACCGTGCTCGTCGGCGACCTCGACGGCACCACCTCGCCGGCACGGCGCGACACCGACCACCTCGGTGTCGACCTCGCCCTCCGAGCAGGCGTGACGACGGTGCCGCTGCGAGCCGATCTCGAGCACGCCCTCGTCGCCCTCGTCGGCGCAGCCCGCCTCGACGGGCAGATCATCGAGCCGGGACATCTCGCCTACCTCGGCACCGGCCGGACCGAGATCTCCCTGGCAGCCAGAGAGCCGACCCGGGCCCTGCTGGTCGGTGGGGTGCCCTTCGACGAAGAGGTGCTCATGTGGTGGAACTTCGTCGCCCGGACCCGCGCCGAGATCATCGAGGCACACCGCGCCTGGATCGCCGCCGACGACCGCTTCGGACGCGTCGACTCGCCCCTCCCCCGCATCGAGGTGGGCCCGCCGCCATGGAGCTTCTGACACCACAGAGTGCGGGTCTCTCGCCCCGAGATGGCCGCAGTCCGCGCGACGTCTTCGCCCGATCGCTGCCGGCGAGGCCGTGACGCAGAGGCGGCCGACGCAGCCAGCACGGGTGCGACCCCGGACCGGCGACGCGTGCGGCCGGCGCAGCCGGTGAGCGAGTGGTCTGCCACCTGGACGCGCCCGCTCCAGGACGCGATCCGGGTGGACCGCTCCAAGCTGGCCTTGGTGCCCGCGGCGCGCTGTGCACTGGGCATCGCCATCCCGCTGGTCGTCGGCGACCTCTCCGGGCACCTCCTGGTCGGCGTGGGAGGGGCGGTCGGCGCGCTGACGGCGGGGATGGCGTCGCTGCAGGGCACCTATCGCAGCCGGGTGAAGATCATGGCGTTCGCCGCCGCAGCCTTCGCCACCTCGGCGTTCGTCGGGGCGACGGTCGGCCGCCTGGAGGGCCCGGACGTCGCGGTCACCGCCGTCTGGGGGGTCATCGCCGGGCTCCTGGTCATGTTCGGAGAGGCGCCGGGCGTGGTCGGCCTCCAAGCCGTCATCGGCCTGGTCGTCTTCTCCCAGTTCTCCTTCAGCCCCGAGCAAGCCGCGCTCAATGCGCTCTGGGCGCTGTGCGGCGGCGCGATCCAGATCGTCCTCGTGGCCGTGACGTGGCCCCTCCAGCGCTTCCCGGTGGAGCGCTCCCTGTCGGCCGACGCCTACCGGCTGCTGGCTGCCCACCTCCGCTCGCTCGCCGACGACCCCACGGACCTGCTCGACCCCGGGATCCTCGACAAGCTGCGCTCCGCCCTCGTCGAGACCCAGCCCTGGGGCGACCGGGCCGCCGCTGCTGCCTACCAGGCGCTGGCCGACGAGGCGGAGCGGATCCGCCTCGAGGTGGCCGGGATCGCCCGGGCCCGGGCCCGACTGGCCCACGCCTCGACGATCGCTGCTCCGGCAGGCCAGATCGGCGGCCTCGACGCCGCCAGGTACCTCGAGGACGCCATCACCGCCTCAGCCGACATGCTCTCCGGCGTCGCCACGGCACTGCGCGACGGGCGCAGCGCCATCGCCGACGCCGAGGCCCGCGAGCGGTACCGAGCGGCCATCGAGCGCCTCCGCTCGCTGGCCGACATCGCCGAGCCTTCGATTGGCGCGACCCTCACCCGTGCCATCGGAGGCCTGACGGCGCTGGCGGGCCAGCTTCGGTCGGTGACCCAGCTGACGGCAGTGGCCGCCGGCGACCAGCCAGGCGCGCCCCAGACCACCGCCTCGACCACCGGCCGCCCCGTGCGGCGGCCTTCCCCGCTCGCCGGCACGTCGGGGGGTCGTCTCGAGTTGGTGCGCGCCAACCTCACCCGCACCTCCGAGGTCTTCCGCCACGCTGTCAGAGTCGGTGCCACCCTGGCGGCGGCCGTCGCCATCTCCCACCTGTTCCCCCTGGGTCATGGCTACTGGCTCCCGATGACGGTCATGATCGTCCTCAAGCCCGATTTCGCCGCCACCTTGAGCCGGGGGCTGGGCCGCAGCGTCGGCACCCTCCTCGGCGCCGGGCTGGTCACGCTGGTGCTGGCCGCGCTGGCGCCGTCGGCGGCTGGCTTGATCGTGCTCACCGTGGCGCTCTACGCCGCAAGTGTCGCCGTGCTTCGCGCCAACTACGTCATCTACAGCGTCGGCATCGCGTCGCTGGTCGTCGTCCTGCTTGGCTTCACCGGTTCCCCGGCGGCCTCTCTCGCCGCCGACCGGGCCTTCTACACGCTGCTCGGTGCCGCCCTGGCCTTGGCGGCCTACGCCGCCTGGCCGACCTGGGAGCGCACCCACGTCGTCGATCGTCTGGCCGACCTCGTGGAGCTCGACGGTCGTTACGGCGCCGCGCTCCTCTTCGCCTGGGCCGACCCGGCCGGTGCCGATCGGGCGGCGCTGCAACGGCTGCGGGTCGCGGCACGTCTGGCACGCTCCAACGCCGAAGCGTCTGTCGACCGCTGGCTGAGCGAGCCGGCCGGCCGCAAACCGGCCTCCCCGAACGCGCTCGACGCCGAGACGGCGCAAGGAATCCTCGCCGCAGTTCGGCGCTACGTCTGGGGCGCGCTCGTCCTGCACGGACAGCTCCCGAGCACCGGTCCGGTCCGACCCGACCTCCACCGTCTCGGCGAAGAGGTCGAAGCAGCCATGGCCGCAGTGGTCGTCGCACTGCGGACCGGGTCTGCTCCCACGGGCTACCCCCCGTTGCGAGCCACCCAGGTGGCGCTCGCTGCCCAGCTGAGGGGCGCTTCGCCACAGACGGTGGCCGATCCGACGCCGACGGCCGCGGACATGGTGGTCGTCAGCGAGACCGACCTCATGGTCAACGCAGTCGACACCCTCGCCCACCTCGTCGGTGTCGGACCCCGATCGCCAGCAGCCTCCTGACGCCGAGACATCCCGAGGCAGGTCTGGCTCGTCGAGCGCGCCCGGTCGGCCTCTCGAGACCGGGGCTGTGCAGCCGGGTGAGGTGCACCCCCGCGTGCAGGCCTTCGAGGTCACAGCCGGTCGCTCCCAGGAC
Source organism: Actinomycetes bacterium (assembly GCA_021826725.1). GTDB lineage: Bacteria > Actinomycetota > Acidimicrobiia > Acidimicrobiales > UBA8190 > JAJZYI01. The sequence goes on along the minus strand of JAKAYQ010000092.1, from coordinate 4,133 downwards.
CTCCTCGCACGCGACAACCGATGCGGTCACAATTGGCAGATGACCGCTCCCTCGAGCCCGCCACCTGCCGCTTCGGTCCTCTCGGGACTCGACGCGGTCCGGGGCTGGGCGGCCGACTTCTACCGTGACCTGCACGCCCACCCCGAGCTGTCGCACGAGGAGCACGCGACGGCATCGAAGGTCGCCGAGCGCCTCGGAGCCTCGGGCGTCGAAGTCCACACCGGGATCGGCGGCACCGGGGTGGTCGGCCTGGTCAGAAACGGCGACGGGCCGACGGTGCTGCTGCGCGCCGACATGGACGCCCTCCCCGTCGCCGAGGACACCGGCCTCGACTACGCCAGCCACACCACCACCACCGCCGACGGGTCCGGCACCGAGGTGCCCGTGATGCACGCCTGCGGCCACGACATGCACGTCGCCTGCCTCCTCGGCGCCGCCCACCTGCTCGCCGCTGGTCGTGGGCAGTGGGCAGGCACCGTGGTGGCCGTCTTCCAGCCGGCCGAAGAGACCGGCGACGGCGCCCGAGCCATGCTCGACGACGGCCTGGCGGCCCTGGTGCCCAAGGTGGACGTCGCCTTGGCGCAGCACGTGCTTCCCGCGCCTGCGGGTTTGGTCGGCACGCACGCCGGTCCGACCCTGTCAGCCGCCGACAGCATGCGCATCACCCTGCACGGGCGCGGCGCGCACGGATCGATGCCCCAAGCCTCGGTCGACCCGGTCGTCCTCGCCGCGATGGTCGTGGTCCGCCTCCAGACCATCGTGGCACGCGAGACCCGCCCCGGGGAACCGGTCGTGGTCACCGTCGGGAGCGTCCGGGCGGGCACCAAGAGCAACGTCATCGCCGACCACGCCGTCATCGAGCTCAACGTCCGCAGCTACAGCGAGCAGGCCCGAGCGTCGGTCCTCGACGCCATCAAAAGGATCGTCGACGCCGAATGCCAGGCGTCGGGCTCCCCCGAACCGGCCGACTACGAGCTGTTCGACCGATTCCCGCTCACCGACAACGACGCCGAGACCACCAAGAAGGTGGCAGCAGCCTTCTCCGCGTTCTTCGGGGAGCGCGCCCGGCCGCTGCCGATGCAGACCGCCAGCGAGGACTTCAGCGACATCCCCAAAGCCCTCGGGGTCCCCTACTGCTACTGGGGGATCGGTGGCATCGACCCCGAGCGGTACGAGGCGGCCGAACGGGCGGGTCGGGTCGCCCAGGACATCCCCGTCAACCACTCGGCGCACTTCGCCCCGGTCATCCAACCCACCTTGGACACCGGGATCCAAGCGATGGTCGTCGCCACCCTGGCCTGGCTCGCCCCACCTCGGACCGGCGAGCAGTAGCAGAGGTGTCGGGCCCGGCCTCCACCCTCCAGCTGGCACTCGATCTCTCAGGCACCTTCGTGTTCGGGCTGAACGGCGCCCTCACCGCGATGGAGTCAGAGAGCCTCGACATCGTGGGGGTCGTCGTGTTGGCGGTGATCACCGCCCTTGGCGGCGGCATCATCCGCGACGTGCTCATCGGATCGCTTCCCCCCGCCGCGTTCAGAGACTGGCGCTATCTCGCCGTCGGCGGCGGGGCCGGCATCGCCGCCTTCTTCGCCCGCCAGCTGTGGGTGCGGCTCCAGCGCTCGATCACCGTCTTCGACGCCGCCGGCCTGGCCCTGTTCTGCGTGACGGGCACCACCACCGCCTTCGCCGCCCATCTCGGGCCCTTCCAGTCGGCCGTCCTCGGCACCATCACCGGTGTGGGCGGCGGCACCGTCCGTGACATCGTCATCAGAAAGGTGCCGACGGTGCTCTCGAGCGGCCTCTATGCCATCCCCGCGGCGTGCGGCGCGACGCTCACCGCCCTGGCACTCGAGCTCCATTTCTATGGCGGCGCCATCGCCGTGGTGGCAGCCGCGATCTGCTTCTTCATCCGCATGGCCGGGGTGCACTTCAACGTGAACGTGCCCGTCTCGCACCCCAGGGTGGCAAATCCACGCTCGACTTCGGAGGAGGACTCGTGACCGTCACGCTCGGCGATCCGGGCACGGTCATCATCTGCGGCGACCACTTCGACGGACGCGCCGATGCGCTGGGCGGCCCGACCGAAATCCTCGTCAAGGACGGAAGGATCGCCCAGCTCGCCCCCGCCGTCTCTCGCCCCCCGGGCGCCCCCGTCATCGACCTGGGCGGCCACACCGTGACCCCGGGCTTCATCGACTGCCACGTACACCTCACCATGGACGCAGCCCACCTCTCCACCCAGCTACTCGACTCGACGGCCACCAAAGCTCTGGTCGGGCCGCGCCTCGCCGACGACTACCTCGACCAGGGCTTCACCACGCTACGAGACCTCGGCAGCGCCGACCCCGCCCAGGCCACGTGGTTCGACCACGAGATGCAGGCCCTCTGCGACACCGCCGCTCGGCTCGGCCTGCCCGTCGCCGTGCACACCGGCGCTGCGCAAGGCTGCAAGCAAGCCATCGCCTGCGGGGCACGGAGCCTGGAGCACGCCTACCTCATCGACGACGAGGCCATCGCCATGGCCGAAGACGCCGGCACGTTCATCGTGCCCACCATGCAGATGACCGCCGAAGACATCCAGGCACTCCACGAGGGACGACTCACCTCATACACCGCCGCCAAGATCGAACGCGACGCCGAGCAGATCATCGAGGCCCAGCGGCGCATCGCCGCAAGCCGGGTCAAGATCGCCTACGGCACCGACTGCGGGATGTTCCCCTTCAGCCACGGCAACCTCGAGTTCCAGGCCATGGTCAACGCCGGGCTCCGCCCCGCCCGCGCCCGGCGCGCCGCCACCGGGACCGCAGCCGATCTCCTCGACCGCAGCGACATCGGCGTCCTCGCGCCCGGCGCGGCAGCCGACATCATTCTCCAATCGAGGCACCGGTCGGTTTCCACACGGCAGCTCGCCATGAACTACCGGTCGGGCGGCCGCCGAGCGTCGACCAGGTCATCGATGATCTGGAAGTCGCCGATGTTCTCGGTCAGGAGGGGCACTCCCTCCACCTGGGCGGTGGCTGCGATGGCGAGGTCGATCTGGCGCCGTCTCGGGTTGCCACCACGGCGGGTGACCGCGGCCGCGAGCTGACCCCAGGCACGGGCGACCTCCACGCTCACGGGCAGGGGGTCGAAGGTCGCCTCGACCACAGAGAGTCGGGCGGTGCGGAGCGCCCGCTCGTCATCGTCGTCCGCCACGAGGACACCGAAGTGAAGCTCGGTGATCGAGACGACGCTGATGGCGGCCTCGACGTCGTCAGGCGGAGGGAGTTCCCCGATGAGCACCGACGTGTCGAGCAGGACCCTCACGAGACGAACGGGTCGATGACGCCTGCCGGCAGTCGCTCTAGGTCGGCGTCCAGACTCCGCGGCGCCTGTCTGCGCCAGACGCGGGCAAGCGTGGCACCGCCGACCCAGCGGCGGCGATGCACCGGACCGAGCTCGGCGACGGGACGACCGGCGACGGTCACGGTGAGGGTCTCGCCTGCCTCGGCCCGACGGAGTACTTCACTGACGTGGTTCCGCAGTTCCTTCTGCGCAATGTCACTCACGGCGACCATGGTAGCAGAACTGCTACCAGAGGCCGTCGAGGTCGGCCGGAGGGTGTTTGCGACGGATCGTGGCTATGATGGCGACATGACGTTGCCATGGTGGTCATATCGAGAGGTCCAGGCGTGTTCGTAGGGCTGCGGGACCTTCGGCATGCGTGGGGGCGCTTCACTTTGATGGGGTCGGTGATCGCTTTGGTGGCCGTGCTGACGGTGCTGTTGACGGGGCTTTCGACCGGGCTGGTCAACTCGGGGATCTCCGGGCTGCGGGCTATGCCGCTCACGGACCTCGCGTTTCAGCCGAAGACCAATTCGACGTTCTCCCAATCCACGCTCGACGCAGCGACGATCCGTTCCCTGGGCCGTCAGCCCGGCATCCAGGCCGAGCCGCTGGGGCTCACGTTCTTCAATGCCAAAGACGCAGCCGGCACCTCGCTCTCCATCGCCTTGGTCGGCATCGAGCCCGGTGGCTTCATGGCGAAGGGCGTGGCTGGAGGATCGCAGCTGGGCCGTACCCGCACCGGAGTCATCGTCTCCCGAGGGGTCGCTGCTGACGGCGTGCGCGTGGGCGGCCGCATCACGCTGGAC
>JAKAYQ010000091.1 GCA_021826725.1 Actinomycetes bacterium | reverse complement strand
GGTTGCGTGCGAGCGATCGCACGCTTGCGACCACGATCGGCACCGCGAGGATGGCGGCAAGCGACCAGGTGGCCCCCGCCACGGCGTGACCGGCTGCGACGTCGCCTGGCGGGAGGAGCGCTCGGGTGGCGGCGAGCACATGCCCGATCGCTGCCGCACCGAGCCCACCGCAGCCGGCCGCGATCCACCACAGCACCCGGTGGCTCTGGCCGAGACCCCGACGTCGGACGGCCCGTGCCGTGCTAGCCACCACTGCCCAGTAGCCGACCACGCCGAGGCCGGCCGCCAGAAGCGCCAACCACTGCAGCAGGTCCGCCATCACACCGACCGCCTGCCCGCTGTACGCGGCGGCGGCGATGCCTGCTCCGAGGAGGGCGGCAGGGGCGAGGAACCAGCCGCCGTCGGCGGCCTCGGGCCGGTCCCGGCGGGTGACCGACACGACGAAACGGCTGACGAACACGGCGCCGCTCAGCCACGAAAGGACCAAAAGGGCGACCCCGAGCGCGTTGGCGGGTCCCGACTGCATGCTGAGGCCGGTGGCGACCACCGCCAGGCCGAGGGGCACGGTGAGCACGCCGGCATGCTCGACGGGCGGACCGATCTGCGCCCAGGCCGACAGCGGGAGGCTGAGCTCACGGCGATGGCGGATGAGGCCCCGTCCGGCGATCCACGCGGCCTCTCCGACCGCCAGCCATACCAAAGGGCGCGCGGCGCCTGGGAGGCCCACGATGCCCGCCAGCTGTCCCGCGCCGCCGGTCGCCATCACGGCCCCATAGGCGAGCCCATGGCGCAGGGCCCGGGGCCGCGGCCGCTCGGGCGACCCGTCGGGCTGGTTCGTGACGAGCGAGCTCACCGGGTGCCGCTCGCCACGATCGCCGGCACCTCGTCGGACGCGGCGCGTTCGAGTTCGAAGCGGAGGTGCCCTTCGGTCGGGGACTAGATGGGCAAGAACGCCGCCTCGCGGAGCCGGCGGGCGGTCGGGCTCGAGGCCTGGTACCCGGCGCCGCCCGCTACCCGCAGCTCGAGGTCGACCGCTCGCTGGGCCATCCTCGCCACGTCCAGGCGATGCGCCACCACCGTAGGCGTCGGCTCCCCGTCCTCGATGAGCTGCCGGTGGCGGGCCCTGAGCACGTCGAGGTCCGAACGGAGCCGGAGGTGCTCGCGTCCAAAGGCAGCGAAGCTCCGTTCGAGCCGGGCCTCGGCACCCTCGAGGGCGGCGCGAGCAAGCCCCAGGCAGAACGAGCTCTGCAGGAGGAGGAACCGCGGCTTGACCGCCCGCAGGTACGGCTCGAAGTCGCTGCTCACCACCTGGGAGGGGTCGAGCACCACGCCCTCGAACCGCAGGCTCGACGAGCGCGTGGCGCCGAGGGCAAGGAGCTCGAGCGGCGTCCCGGCGTGCACCCCAGGAGCGTCCGACGCGATGGCGAGGACGGCCCGGGATCCATTCGGGCCCGCCGCGCCCACCACCACGAGAACGTCCTGGGGGAAGAGGTTGGACGCCCAGCGCACGGCGCCGTCCACTACGAGCGACGCCCCCTCGTGGCGGAAGGCGACGCCGAGATCGGCCAAGCCCACCAGGTGCTGCATCGCCGGTGCCATGGCGGTCGACCCGGTCCTCTCGGCCCGACGAAGCCGCGGCACCTCGGCCTGCAAAGCCGGTGAGTCCGAGAGCGACAGGTACTCGGCCACCATCGTGTGCGCCCACGCGCTGAACGCCGAGGCGAGGCAGTATCGGGCGATCTCCTCGATGACAACGCAGCTCGTGGCGAGATCGGGGGGGGCGAGCAGGCCGTGATCGGCCAGGTACCGCAGGCCGTGGCGCACGTCGGCGGTCCCCCGGTCCACCGCGTCGGCGCGCTCGGCGAAGTACGCCCCGAGATCGGAGGGGAGCGCCCCGCCGGCCAAAGCCGCGTCGCGGGCGGTCATGGCTGGGAGGGCGACGCGGCGGCGGCGTCGGCCGGCTCGGCGAGACGGTGGAGGCGGTCGATGGGCGTGGTCACGACCTCTCGAGCCCGCACCACCGCCGCGTCGTCGGGAGCGTCGTAGAGGCAGAGGCACTTTCCCATGTCCTCCCGCACGTAGGTGCGCAGGAAGGCGACCTCTGGGACCTGGGAGTAAAGCGGCGCCTTTTCCTTCTTGCGTGCCAAGTACGTGTCCATGTCCAGGCCGGCGGGGAAGTCCCACTCGACGAGGTGGCTCGCTGGTCCTGCTGCCCGCGCCCGTACCGCATCGACCGTCGCCCCCACCAGGCGCACGGGCGCGGGGTCGCTCCGGGCGACACCGAGCTCGGCGACGCCGGCGGCGAGCCGGACCGGGTCGGCGTCCTCGGTCACGAAGAAGACCCGGGTGAAGTCCTCGCTCACCTGTACCTCGAGCAGCCGCCCGCCAGCTTCGGTGGCAGCGGTTCTGAGCCGCTCGACCAGCTCCTCGGCGGCTGCCCGCTCGCCGGCGCCGGTCAGGATCTCGGTCAGGTGCAAGGCCATGGTGCGCTCCCGTAGTTCTAATAGTTGATCGAATAGGTCACCTTTACCCTACCGACGAGCGGCGGGCCGAGCAATGTCGGGCCGTCGGTCGCAGCCGAGGCGAGCCGGTCAGTGGGAGAGCGCCAGCGCGGCCAGGACCACTATGGCCAGGGTGTCGGCAGCCATCAGGAGCCGAAGCGCCGTCGCCACTCGCCGGCCTCGGCTGGCGGCGGCTCGGGCGACAGGATCGGCGGGTGATCCCATGGCGCGCCGGCGCAAGGTACCCATGGCGCGGGCCTGCGCCATGCCCGCTGCCGTGGCGACCACGAGGAGCCCGGCGAGCGCCACCGCAGCGTCGATCGTGCCCGACCAGGTGGCTGGCGGCCAGGCCATCGCCAGGCCCGTCCCGATGGCGACGAAGAGCGAGCCGGTCCCGACGATCGCGTAGCGGCGGCCGACGGCACGAAAGAAGGCGACCTGGGCGGGACCTTGCAGCACTTGGCGGGCGGCCTGCGAGACCACCGCCAAGCACACGAGGCTGCCGATCCACACCGATGCCGAGAGGATCTCCAGCACCACGACCGGAGCGCTCGTCGTCACCGTCGTCGCCTCCTCCACATGCGCTCGTCACCTCGTCGCGTCAGGCCCGAGAGGCACCCCACCGTTTTCATCTAGCTTAGACTAGAGATACAGTCGAGGAAGAACCCGCCGAGCGAAGAGGAGTGCACCATGACGACGACCGACAGCGACACCGGCGCCCTGGAGGCGATGCTGGCCCACCATGGTGCGCTCGCCGACGGTGTGGCACGACGCGTCGCCGCCCTCTGCTCCGCCGTCGAGCGCCAAGACCACCACGGGGCGGCCGCGGCCGAGCTGGTGGGGTACCTGGCGAAGGAGGTCCTGCCCCACGCCATGGCCGAGGAGCACACCCTCTACCAGGCGGCCGCGGCCAGGGTCGACCTGGCTGGGACGGTGGCCGGAATGGTCGACGAGCACCGCGCGCTCGCCTCGCTGGCCGAGCGTCTGGCGACGACCGGGGACGGGCAACGGGCGGCAGCTGCGGCCGAAGAGATCGGCACGCTCTTCGCCGCGCACGTTGGCAAGGAGAACGAGCTGATCCTTCCTGCCCTGGCGGCTGACGAGGACGTGGACCTGGCCGGGCTGCTCGTCCAGATGCACCGGCTGACCGAGGCCGCCCAGGACGAGACTTCGGTGGCCGAGGACCTGGCGACCCCCGATGCCGAGGCGACCCTGGTCCGTCTGCTGCTCGGCGCCGCCGGCCAGCTCGCCGATGCCGGGCGGGGCGACGCTGCCTGCAGGCTGGCGGCCGAGGCCTGGGCGACGGTACGCGTCGCACGACCCGAGCTCGCCGTGCGGGTCACCGCCGCGCTGCACCGTTTGGTGCGCGCGGTCACCGCCGAGCCGGTGACGCTTTCGACCGGACCGCTGTCGGCGAGCCTGTCGCCAGCGGCGGACGCCGGCACTGACGCGGTGCTCGACGTGCGTGCCCTCGCGCCTGCTCAGCGTCACGAGAAGATCTTCGCCGCCTACGGTGCCCTCGGGCAGGGGACGGCCTTCGTGCTGGTGAACGACCACGACCCCAAGCCTTTGCGCTACCAGTTCGAGGCCGAGCACCAAGGGCGCTTCACCTGGGACGTGCTCGAAGCGGGCCCGACGGTGTGGCGGGTACGGATCGGCCGGCCGACCGGCGCAGCGGCCGGCGGGGAAGGGGCTGTCGCCCCAGCAGGCGCCGAGCCCGAGCTCGACGTGCGCCGTTTCCCTCATGGCCAGCGCCACGACGTGATCTTCACGACCTTCGACGCCCTGGCGGAGGGTGCCGGCTTCGTCTTGGTGAACGACCACGACCCCAAGCCGTTGCGCTACCAGTTCGAGGCACAGCACGCCGGCGCCTACAGCTGGGACTACCTCGAGGCCGGCCCCGACATCTGGCGGGTGCGCATCGGGCGCAGCGCCGGGAGCCCGGCATGAGCACCGCCCGAGCGGAGGTGGCCGAGCTGGCCGGCCGGGAGTACGCCTACGGGTTTTCGACCGATCTCGACACCGACTTCGCGCCGCGGGGCCTCTCCGAGGAGGTCATCGCGTTGATCTCGGCGAAGAAGGGCGAGCCGGACTGGCTTTGTGACTGGCGGCTCGGCGCCTACCGCCACTGGCGCACGCTCACCGAGCCGAGCTGGCAGAACGTCACCTACCCGCCCATCGCCTACGACGACATCATCTACTACGCCGCCCCCAAGAAGAAGGCCGCACCTTCGAGCCTGGACGAGGTGGACCCCGAGGTGCGGGCGATGTTCGACAAGCTCGGGATCTCCCTCGCCGAGCAGGAGCGCCTGTCGGGCGTGGCGGTCGACGCGGTCGTGGACTCGGTGTCGGTGGCGACCACCTTCCAGGCCCGCCTGGCGGAGGCGGGAGTGATCTTCTGCTCCTTCTCCCAGGCGGTGCGCGACCATCCCGACCTGGTGCGGGCCTACCTGGGCTCGGTCGTACCTTTCCGGGACAACTTCTTCGCCGCGCTGAACTCGGCGGTGTTCACCGACGGATCGTTCTGCTATGTGCCCAAGGGCGTGCGCTGCCCGATGGAGCTGTCCACCTACTTCCGGATCAACGCGGCGGGGACCGGGCAGTTCGAGCGGACCCTCATCGTCGCCGAGGAGGGAGCGTCGGTGAGCTACCTGGAGGGTTGCACCGCCCCGATGCGCGACGAGCACCAGTTGCACGCCGCGGTCGTCGAGCTGGTGGCGATGGACGACGCCACGATCAAGTACTCGACGGTGCAGAATTGGTACCCGGGCGACGCCGAGGGCAGGGGCGGGGTCTACAACTTCGTCACCAAGCGTGGCCGGGCCGCCGGGGCGCGATCGAAGATCTCGTGGACCCAGGTGGAGACCGGGTCAGCCATCACCTGGAAGTACCCCGGCGTCGTCCTCCAAGGCGACGGATCGGTGGGGGAGTTCTACTCCGTCGCCGTATCCGCCGGCCACCAGCAGGCCGACACCGGCACCAAGATGATCCACATCGGGAAGGACACCCGCAGCACCATCGTCTCCAAGGCGATCTCGACCGGGCACGGCCAGAACACCTACCGGGGCCTGGTGAAGATGCTGCGCTCGGCCGAGGGTGCCCGCAACCACACCCGTTGCGACTCGCTGCTGATCGGAGGCGATTGTGGGGCGCACACCTTCCCCTACGTGGAGGTGAAGCATCCGACCGCCCAGGTTGAGCACGAGGCGACGACTTCCAAGGTCTCCGACGACCAGCTGTTCTACGCCCGCCAGCGCGGCATTTCCGAGGAGGAGGCCACCTCGATGATCGTGAACGGCTTTTGCCGCGAGGTGTTCCGTGAGCTGCCGATGGAGTTCGCCGTCGAGGCCCAGCGCCTTTTGTCGGTGAGCCTGGAAGGAGCGGTCGGCTGATGCTCGTGGTCGACGACCTGCACGCCTCGATCGGCGGCACCGAGATCCTCCACGGGCTCAGCCTCGAGATCGGAGACGGCGAGATCCACGCCGTGATGGGCCCCAACGGGTCGGGCAAGAGCACGTTGGCGCACGTCCTGGCGGGCCGCGACCCTTACCAGGTGACGGCCGGCCGGGTCCTCTACGACGGGGCCGATCTGCTCGCCATGACCCCTGAGGAGCGGGCTGCGGCTGGGGTGTTCCTCGGCTTCCAGCACCCCGTCGAGATCCCCGGGGTGCCCACCATGTACTTCTTGCGCACCGCGCTCAACGCGCTGCGTCGCGCCCGGCACCACGAGGAGCTGGGACCGGTCGAGTTCCTGGCTCTCGTCGACGCCAAGCGTCGGCTGGTGGACATGGACCGTTCTCTGCTTGATCGGGCGGTCAACGACGGGTTCTCCGGCGGGGAGCGCAAGCGCAACGAGATCCTCCAGATGCTCGTCTTGGAGCCCCGGCTGGCGGTGCTGGACGAGACCGACTCGGGACTCGACATCGACGCCCTACGGGTCGTCGCGGCCGGTGTCCGCTCCCTGCGGGCCCCGCACCGCTCGGCGGTGGTCATCACCCATCACCGCCGCCTGCTCGACCACCTGGTCCCCGACCAGGTGCACGTGCTCGCCGGCGGGCGGATCGTCCGCTCCGGCGGAGCCGACCTCGCCGCCGAGCTCGAAGCCCATGGCTACGCGGGCGTCCACGAACCGGGCGCAGAGCCCCACCCCGTCTCGACCGCCACCGCCCGATGACCGCCACGAGCCGTTCAGTACCGGCGCGCACGCCACCGTCAGGCACCGCTGGCGCAGTGGCCGTGGACGCTCCCGATCGACCATGGGAGCCGCGGTGGCTCAACGTGGCGCGCCGGCGGGCTGCGGCGTGGGTGGAGGCCCACGGCTTCCCGACCGTCAAGCACGAGGACTGGCGGTACACGAAGATCGACGCGGCGCTCGCCGTCCCCCTGGCGGCGCCACCGCAGGGCGCGGTCGGCGACGTCGACACGTTGGCGCTGGCCGACCTTCCGACCCCACCCCTTGGCGGCGTCCGGGTCGTCGTGGTGAACGGCCGGGTCGCGGCCGGACTGTCCTCGACCGGCGGCGCGCTCGCCCCCGGCATGCGTGTCGAGCCGCTTGCCGACGCGCTGCACAAGTCGCAGGGCAGCCTCGAGCAGGCCTGGGGGTGGCACGCCGACGGTTACGCACACGCGCTGCGGGCCCTCAACGACGCCGCCACGCTCGACGGGGTGCTCATCGAGCTCGCAGCGGGGGCATTGGTGGAGGACCCGATCGAGATCGTCTACGCCTCCGTGCCCGCCCCCGGCGCGGGGTGGTCGCACCCCCGCGTCGTCGTCGTGGCAGGGGCCGGGGCACGTGCGACGCTGGTCGAGACCTACCTGAGCGGGCCGAGCGGCTCGTCGGTCACCAACGCCGTCACCCAGGTCCACCTCGGCCAGGGCGCCGAGCTCGAGCACTGCGTCCTGCAGGGCGCTGGCATGGACTCCTTCTGCTTCTCTTCGCTCGAGGCCCGCCTGGCAAGAGGCAGCCGGTTGTCCTCCCGGCTGCTTGCTACCGGCGGGCGGGTCGGCCGCCACGAGGTCGACGTCGTTCTCGCCGACGAGGGGGCAGAGCTCAGCCTGGACGGGCTGTTCCTCACCGGTGCGGGTCAGCACCACGACAATCCCGTCCTCGTCGACCACGCCGCGCCGAGCTGTACGAGCCGCCAGCTCTACAAGGGGGTCGTCTCCGGCGACGGGCACGGGGTGTTCAACGGGCACATCGTCGTGCGCCCCGGGGCCGACGGGACCGACGCCGCTCAGGTCAACAAGAACCTGCTGCTCTCCGATCGCGCCGAGGTCGACACCCGCCCTCGCCTCGAGATCAACGCCGACGAGGTCGCCTGCAGCCACGGCGCGGCCGTCGGCCAGCTCGACCCGGACGCGCTCTTCTACCTCCGCTCGCGCGGGGTCTCCGAGGGCGAGGCGCGGGCCGTCCTCGTCTCCGGCTTCGCCCGGGAGGTCCTCGACCGCTTCGGTCGGGGGTCGATCCGCGGGCGCGCCGAGGAGTTGGCGATGGCGGCGGGCCTTCTCGCCCTCGGCGAAGACGGCCACGGTGATGACGCGGTGACGGCTGGGTTAGCCCGCGCCCGGCCAGGAGGCCGATAGCAGTGAGCGACGTCGTCGAACTACGAAGAGACTGCCCGGTGGTGCTCGTCCCGAGCGGCCGCCGGGCAGTCCTCGGCGCGGGTGAGCAGGTGCTGATCGTCCAGCGCCTCGGCGGCAGCTTCACCGTCCAGATCGGTCACGGGACCCTGGCGCGCATCGAGGGGGCCGATGCCGACGCGCTGGGCCTCGAGGATGAGCCCGTGACCGACGACCGCGGTGCCGCAGCGCCTGGTACCGGGGGGCAGGAGGTGCAGCAGCCTCTGGGCAGCGAGGGCGCCAGCTGGCATGCCCCAGACGTCGACGAGGTGCTGGAGCGGCTGCGGAGCGTCTATGACCCCGAGATCCCCGTCAACGTGGTCGACCTGGGCTTGATCTACGGCTGCGAGGTCCACCCGACCCACTCAGGGGGCTACCGGGTGGCCGTGTGGATGTCGATGACCGCCCCTGGATGCGGGATGGGTGACATCCTGCGTGCCGAGGCGGCCGAGCGGATCCTCGGGATCCCCGGCGTCGTCGACGCCGAGGTGGAGCTCGTCTTCGAGCCGCCGTGGGACCTCGGGCGCATGTCGGAGGCGGCCCGGTTGCAGTTGGGCATGTGGTGACACCGTTCCCCTTGAGAGCGCCGGGCAGAGCAGGCGTGTCAAGCACACGACATCGGACGAGCAGGCAAGGAGTGATGCGTTGAAGGTATGGATCGACCAGGATCTCTGCACCGGCGACGGGCTGTGCGAGGAGATCTGTCCCCAGGTCTTCACCCTCTTGGAGGACGGCCTTGCCTACGTGAAACAAGACGGCCGGGTGCTGAGTGACCCGGGAGGCTCCGAAGGTCTCGCCGCCGTCCCCGACGGCTACGAGGACGCGGTCCGCGAAGCAGCCGAGGAGTGCCCTGGCGAGTGCATCTTCATCGAGGAGTGAACGGCTTCGGTGTTCTTGCGCCTCGAACGCCGCCGTGCCCAGATCCTCTGGGACGCGGGCGGCTGGCGCCGACGCGCCGCCTGCCGAATGACGGGATCCGACCTGTTCTTCCCAGTGGGTGAGCGGGACGAAGCGGCGGTCGCTCAGACGGCCGCGGCCAAGCAGGTGTGCGCACGCTGCCGCGTGCGGCTGCACTGCCTCACCTACGCGCTCGTCGCCAACCCCGAGGATGGGATCTGGGGCGGTCTGAGCCCCAGTGAGCGCAGAGCCTTGCGACGCGCTCGGCGGGCCCGCCACCAATCGCGCATCGCCCAGGGCGAGGATGCTGCGGCGGCGGTCGCCGTCCACGCGGCGCGCCCGACGGCCCGGTGATCGGGGCCTGGCCCGCACCGGACGAACAAGGTCACGTCGGTCGCTCGGCGGGCTCGCGTCGTTGAGCGGTCGTTGCCGCAGAAAGATCGGTGCCGGTTCGTGCGGCGGTGAGCAGGTGCAGTGGGCGTGCCGAGAGGTTCGCCGCCCCAAGGACGCCCGTAGCCACCAAGAGCCCCCCGCCCGCCGCGATCGCCGGCGTCCACGATGCGCCGAGACCGGCGCAGAGCGCGCCGATGCCGGTGGTGACGGTCCCGTAGGTGGCCGCAGCCCAGCCGTGGTGGTAGAGATCCGCGAACATGAGCGGCTTGCCTGACGGTCCGCTGCGCGCCCCTTCGGATCGCAAGAGCGACCACACGATGAACGGCACGACCTTGTGGGCGTGGCCGACGAGCGCCTCGAGCAGCCAGCCGCCGGAAGCCACCATTGCTGCGGCGATGAGGGCGACGCCCGGCCGGTAGTGGTGGGGGAGCACCAGTGCCCCGGCGAGCGCCAGCCCGGCGGCGGCGACGAGCCACGCCGCCGCCGTCGTCACAAACAGGAGGTGCAGGTCGGCCTTCCTGCGGCGGTGACGCAGATGCGCCCCCAGCGAGACCAGGTGCGCCCCGAGGCCGATGCTGAGCACGCCGGCACCGGTCCACTCGGCGACGGTGGCCCCGTGAGCCAGCCCTCCCGCGAGAACCGCGGCGCCCATCCACGTCGCCCATACCGCCACCGTTCCCGCGCGGTGCTTGCCGGAAAGGTGGGCGAGCATGAACATGGGCCACAGCTTCTGCGCCACGCCGATGTAGGTGACCCCTAGCCAGGCGAACAGCCCGAGCACCCCCATCGCCAGGTCGACATGGGGGGAGAGGACGAACCAGTTCCCCTGGCGGTCACCGACGAAGGTGGCGCCGAGGAGCGTGGTCGCCGCCGCGCCGAGGAGCGCGAGGCGAAGCGCGGTGACCGGGGCGCCCTTGCCTCGCACCGCCAGCGGCGCGGCGAGGTTCCAGGCGACCAGGACGAGGCCCGCCAGCGCAAGAGCCCCGCTGGTGGCGGTCACGGCGGTCTGCTCGAAGCCGATTCCGAGCGGCAGCAGCCACGATGCTGCCAGCCAGGCCATGAAGGTGGCTCGGGCCAAGTGGATCGACCGCAGCGGACGGCCGGTGATGACGGGGGTGAACTGATGGGTGGCGCCGAGGATGCCCATGGTCAAAGCGGCGAGCACGCCGAAGTGGACCGCGGCGATGGCGGGGTCGCTGTTGGGATCGGCGGCAGCGGCGCCCCGAGCCCAGATCCAGGCGACGCCGCAGGCGATGAGGCCGGCCGACGCCGCCGCCAGGAACGACAGCGGGACCGACGGCGGCGGCACCGCGCCGGGCACCCCCGGCGGCCGGCCCGCCCAGGAGCCCGAGGCGCTCAGCGCCTCGGGCCCGTTACCACTGCTCATCGTCGCCCCTGTCGCCAGTGCGCGTGAGCAGCGCCGCCATGGCCTCCGCTGCTTCGGCGACGGTCATGTGGGGGTCGAGATCGGATGGGTCGAGCTCGGGCCCCATGGTCCGCTCGGCCAGTTCCTCGCGCACGGCGTCCCACAGGTCGCCGAAGTCGTCTGCGCCGATCCCGAGGTCGGACAACACCGCGTCCTCGGCGACGTCGTCTTCGTCACTGAGCAGCGTGCACAAAAGGGCCGAGACGGTCTCGGCGTTTGCGATCCTGCCGTGCTGGTGGGTCTCCGCGGGCATTCAGTCGTACTTCTCCTTCTCGATGGCCTCGGGCGCCACGCCAAGGCCGACCAGGGCTGCGGCGACCGACTCGACCATGGCCGGGGGCCCACACAGGTAGGCGGCACGGGGGTGGTCCCCTTCGAGGCTCTCTGCCAACACGGTCGTGTCCACTCGCCGGTGGTAGTGGGCGCGGGGTTCGGCCGGGTCGCGAGTGATGCAGTGGACCACCCGGAGCCACGGGTGGCGTGCTGCCAGCGCGGCGAGCTCGTCGCGGTAGAAGGCGTGGGAGTAGGTGATCGCGGAGCAGACCAGCACCACCGGGTCGCTCCGGCCCCGCTGTGCGGCGTGGCGGACCATCGACATGAGGGGAACCATCCCGCTGCCCGCCCCGACCAAGAGGACCGGTCCGCCGTCGCGGCCGTCCCAGGTGAACCGGCCGTACGGCCCCCGCACCGGCAGCCGCTCGCCGGCGCGCAGGTTGACCAGGAGCGGGGAGAGCAGACCCCCGGGCACCTCACGGATGCCCAAGTCGATCAGCGAGGGGTCTGGCACCGGGGAGGAGCCGACTGAGTAGGCCCGCTGGACCGGTCGGGGGCGCCCGGGCGCCTCGAGGCGCACGTTGTAGTACTGGCCGGGGAGGAAGCCGGTCGCCTCGCTGAGCCGGAGGCGCAACGTGACGGCGTCGGGGGCCTCGTCGATCACTGCGATCACCGTTGCCTCCTGCCATGCCGACACCGCCCCGTCTCGCTGGCGCCGCACGCCGCGGGGCTCCAACCGTTCGGCCGTCGCAATGCCCGCACGCTGCACGCCGCTAGTGTATATCTAGCTGATGACAGAGTTTCAAGGGCAGTCTCGAGCACCGCCGCGGACGGTGCCGTCCGGCCGGGCACGCCAGATGGCGGCTGATCCTTCGTAGTCGACGAGGACCACCTCGAGATCGAAGCTCGACCTTG